>NZ_RZQY01000095.1:0-13397 GCF_003998575.1 Mesorhizobium sp. M7A.F.Ca.CA.001.10.2.1
CCCGCCCCCCCCCCCCACCCCCGCCATTGCCGCGAGTGCCCCTGCCGCCATAAGCGACAGCATCACCAGCGTCTCCAGGCTGTGGCTGGACAACACGCGGTGGTAGACCTGGAGCATATAGAGCGCCCCGGTCAGCATCAGCACGTTGATGCCGCCGCTGAACCAGACAAGCGGCCGGATGGCGCGTCTGGCCTCTTTCATCACCACCTGCAGGGCAGGCGGCTGTTGGTTGGTTCTCATCATCTGGATGACATCTCCGTGCAAGAGATCGCGGGAGGCGCACGGGGGCAGCATCGGCTGCCCCCGTTGGTCAAGTGTCAGGCGACATCAACAAGTATGTGCTGCATGTCTGTCACATCCCCGTCCGCGTCCGCCACCTGGAAGGCGAAGTCGAGGCTGGCTGACGGCGTCTCGGTCACGGTCGTGCTGAAGGCGATGTCCACGATCTTCAGCACGTC
Organism: Mesorhizobium sp. M7A.F.Ca.CA.001.10.2.1; assembly: GCF_003998575.1. Taxonomy (NCBI): domain Bacteria; kingdom Pseudomonadati; phylum Pseudomonadota; class Alphaproteobacteria; order Hyphomicrobiales; family Phyllobacteriaceae; genus Mesorhizobium; species Mesorhizobium sp. M7A.F.Ca.CA.001.10.2.1. The sequence continues at coordinate 459 of NZ_RZQY01000095.1, forward strand.
GTTGTCAGCGCCGTCGAAGCTCACCAGATCGTTGGTCGCAACGCTGCTGCCGCCGCCAGCTCCGGTCTCCCTGATCAGGTCGATGGCACTGCCGGTGATCCCGTTGCCCGACTGCATGATCTGGACACCCTGCAGCAGGTACTCTTCGCCGGCTGCGTTGTAGTCGTTCTGCTCGATGATCACGAGGCCGTCATTGTTGTCGAGCGTGAACTCCGAGCTGTACGGGGACGGGGCCTGACCCGTCTTGAAGATGTCGGCGTTCTGCACGTACATAGCCCGTGTGATCGAAGTGTCGTCCGCGGTGCCGAAAATGTTGTCGGCACCGTTGTCGGCCAGGTTGAGGATCAGCATCAGGTCCTCGCTGTTGCCGATGCCGTCGAACTCGATGGCCATGCTGCCGGCGAAAGCCGACGTCTGCGGTGTCTGCTGCACCTCGGTTGCGATACCGACATTGTTGTCGAAGAACCGCAACGTGAGCAATTCGCCTTTCTGGATCGTGTCACCGGCGACACCGTTGGTGTTCTGCGTCGCAGACACCCATGTTTCATTGTCGTTGCTCACCATGTCGTGAGCGCCGAAGGCGAATGAGGAGTCAAAGGGGTTGGATGCCCCCTCGCCGTTATTCGTCAATCCGAACGGGTTGGATCTGTTGATCGCGTTGCCGGTGAACTGCACGTAGAAGTCTTCGTCTACATTCTGCGTGGTCCCGTCATCCGCCTGCAATTGTTCCAACACGATCTGCGGGTGGCCCGTATTGCTCGTGGGCTGCTTGGACAAGAGTTCACTGGTGTGGATAAGGTCGAAGCTGAAGCCTTCGAGCGGATCGGTCAGGGTGATGGTGTAAGTGCCGGCACCCTTGTCGAAGAGGAGGGTGCCGCCCGCCGTGCCCGGCTGGACGAGATCCGCTGGGTCCTTGTCGTAGGTGAAGCTGAAGTCGAACGTCGCGAAATCGGAGTCCTCCGACGCGAGCGTGACGTCCGAGGTGATGAGATTGCCCCCGCCGCCGCCGGCGATCGAGCCGGTGAGTGCGATCTGGATGCCATTAAGCGGGTCGCCATCCTGGTCGACGAAGTCAGAGTGCGTGGCATCGTAGAACGCGTCCGGGCGAGCATCCGCGCCGATGTCGTACCCGAAGGCTCCGGTGGCGGACGCATTGGCCGCATTAGCCAGGGTTTCGTGGGTACCATCGCTACCACCACCGGAGGCATCACCGTCGAACGGCACCGTGATCGTCGGGCCGTCATCCTCGAAGGTGAAAGCAGTGCCGATGTTGGCTGTTGCCTCGGCGGTGTCGCCGTCACCATCGGTGGCGGTCGCGGTCAGAGTAACCAGATCGGCCGCGGCAAGTACCGCCGCCGAAGCGCCACTCTCCACGGGATCTGCCGGATCGTTATGGATAACCGAACGGTCCTGAGTCAGCGTTACCTCGCCGGTGTTCTCATCGACGCTGATCAGGAAGGCGACCGTAGCCGTGTCGTTCTCCAGATAGCCTTCGATTTCGCCGTTGCCATTGACGCGCAGCAGAATGTTATCGCCGCTGAGCGTGTCGTCGAGGCCGCTGTCGACGTCTGCGCTCTTGACGCCGAGCTCATAGGTGACGGCGCCGCCGTCGGCGCCGAGGTCGGTGCTGAAGGCGGAAGTAAAGCTTGCCGATGTGGTATCGGAAAGATCGCTGTCGTCGGTGGTCAGCGTCGGAATAGTGCCGTCCGCCGTCACCGTCGGGCCGTCATCCTCGAAATGGAAGGCGTCGCCGATATTGGCGGTTGCAGCGTCGGTGTCGCTGTCACCATCGGTGGCGGTCGCCGTCAACGTCACCAGGTCGGCCGCAGCGAGTGTCGCCGCCGATACGCCGCTCTCCACCGGATCGGCTGCATCGTTGTGGACGACCGAGCTATTCTGGGTCAGCGTCACCTCGCCGGTGTTCTCGTCGACGCTGATCAGGAAGGCGACCGTGCCTGTGGCGTTCGCCAGATAGCCTTCGACCTCGCCGCTGGCGTTGAGGCGCAGCAGGATGTTGTCGCCGCTGAGCGTGTCGTCGAGGCCGCTGTCGACACCGGGGCTCTTGACGTCGAGCGCATAGGTGACGCCGTCGAGGCCATCGGCGCCGGCGTCGACGCTGAAGACCGGCGCGAAGCTTGCCGACGCTGTATCGGGAATGTCGGTATCGTCGGTAATCAGCGGCGAAACAGTGCCGTCCGCTGTCACCGCCGGCCCGTCATCGTCGAAGTTGATGAAGGAGCCGACCTCTTCGCTGTGGGCGTTGGTGTTCGTCGTCGAGAAATGGAACTCGGAGATATCGAGCCCTTCGTTTGAATCGACCGATGATACCTGCAGCCGATCCATTGGGCTGCTGGTGATGACATCGACGGTGGTGACGTTGTCGAGTCCGGTGATGGTGACTATGCCCGTGCCGAGCCCACTGACGGTGACGTTGCCGCTCCCAGTGGCATAGGTGCCATTGGCGATGATGGTGGACGCAAACCCTGATTCACCCGTCAACGTGAGGCTGGTGATGTTCACGAGGTTGGTCGCGGTGCCGTCAAAGAAATCCGTGCCTTGATCGTTGCCCGTATTGTTGAAGGCAGCGATACTGACGTCCACCCGATCAGTGGGAGTAGAAGGCGTGATCTGGTTGATTGTGAATCCGGCCCGCGTGACGGTCTCGAGATGGCTATCGTACTGGATTTCCGAGGCATCACCCGCGGCCAGATCACCGCCGGTCACAAAATCGACCTGGAGCGTTTCGCCCGGATTAATGCTCTGGTTGTTGACGCCGAAGCCCTTTTCACTCACGTTGGCGGTGCCACCGTTCAAGCCTATCACCAGAAGCTGCTTGGAAGCGTCATCGGGCGAATTGATCAAGTAAAAATCATTGTTGCCGGGCGCGGCGTCCTCGCCCAAAAAACTGACCACGGAGGTTCCCGCAACGGAGGCGAACACTGCGTCTTCCAGATTGATGCGGTCGTCCGGGTTGGTCTCGTCCGGATGGAACAACGGCACGTACTGGACCGTATACAAATCCGCATTGGTGTTGCTGGTGTTGATCAGGGCGAACGAGAAGGCGAGCGGTCCGGTCTCGGCGGGCTCAGTGCCCGCGTCAGAGGTGCCAATGACGCCGATCACGACGTTTGGATGCGTTAGGTCCTGGAACAGCCAGACATAATTGCCATCGACCGTCTGAATGCCGCTGTTCACGCCGACGGTGGTGGAAAACGGGGTTCCAGCGAGGTTCTGTGAGAGAACGACCGAGGTGATGGTTTCTCCCGCGCTCGCCGAGGCCTCCACGAAGTTGGCCTGGAAGGCGACCTCAGGCGAGGTCAACCCATCCGGATCGTCGAGACTTAGGAGATATTGCACCGTGGGGTTGGTGTCGTATGGCGGAATGGCCGGATTGATATCATCGTCCGTAAAACCGATTGTCTCGTCGATGATGATGTCTTGAGCTACGATATCGAGTGCCATGGAGATTCTCCTTGGTTCAAAATGCTTTCTGGAAAGGGATGCAGCCCCCAATGCCGGAAATGCACCTACCCCGGTGCAGCCGGTCGCATACTGAAATGCGCCCCTCCAATTTCATTGTGCCGCCGGCGCAGAGGGCGCGTCCATTCCCGCTTCGATAGTATTGCGGTCAATGTCCGCACCTGATCGAACGATATATATCCATCGGTAGATCAGGCTGGCGGGTGCTGGGGGAGGCCGCGCCGGCACAAGGCAGATGCCGTCAGACGGCTTTCCGGCCGTTGCCGTGCGTACAATGTCGGCGCGAGGAGAGAGGGACGGTCAGAGCAGGCCGGTTCGGCCCGTTCGTGGACGCTCGGTGGCTTTGCCGTGCGTCATCCAGGCCAGTTCCGCCCGGCCGCCGAGGTGCAGCTTCTCGTAGACGTGATGCAGGTGCATCTTCACCGTACCTTCGGATAAATGCAGCCGCTGCGCGATGGTCTTGTTGCGCAGCCCGCGCGAGACGAGATCGGCGATCTCGGTCTCCCGCCCGGTCAGCCGGGACATGGGCTGCGGCTGCGAGCCCGGCATCAGCAGCTGCTGGACGATCTTGTTGTCGATCCACTTCTTGCCCGCCGCCACCGCATTCACGCATTCGACGAGAAAGCGGTGGCTGATGCCGTCCAGAAACAGGCCGTCGACGTCGAGCGTCTGTATTTCCTTGATATCGAGCCTGCCGGTTGGCTGCACGATGAAGATGATGCCGAGAGCGCTGTTGCCAGCCTTCAGCCGTGAGGAAAGACCTGATGTCTGCTGGTCCTCGAGATCCACGCCCACGATGACGATATCAGGTTGATGGCGCTCCACATGAGCGAGAACGTCCACAGGGCGGCGGCACTGGGCGACAACATCGTGTCCAGCCTTCTGCAAAACCCATTCCAGACCGGCGAGATATACCCCTCGCGGGTCCGCCACGACCAACGTCGACATGCGAACACCGTCCGTAAAAAACGCAACGAACTTGGTTAAGTACCCGTAAAATCAGGAAACCAGAGCCTAGGCCTATTGTCAAGTAATAGCTAATATACATGTTGCTATAATAACGCCCCGAGACTGCCGCTCGGAACGGCGCCGTGAAAGGCCAACCTATGATATGCCTGTCACGTCAAGGTTCTAACGTCCCTTGCCGCGCGGCCCAGTCGTACGGGTATAGGCAGTAAAAATAGCCGGTGCGTTCGGTTGCGATGTATTTCAGATGCGTGCCATTGGGCAGCCAGACGATGTCGCCAGGGCGGCATTCGTGGCGGCCGTCATCCAGTTCGATCGTCAGCGTGCCTTCATGGATGAACAGGACCTCGTCATAGGTCACGGTCCAGTCGATCGAGGCGTTCTCCAGATACTCGATGCCACCGCCCATGGTCCGGCTGATCTCGGCATTGATCACGCGCGCGATCGACGACGTTCCGGTCGGCGTGACTGATGGCTTCAGAGTCAACTCGCTGTGCTTGAAAATCCTGGCCTTGGACATTGTCATCCTTTCTTTGCGCGAAGATTGGCTTTGGAGGGAGTGACGCCGGACGGGGCCAGCCCGGCGAGCCATCTCGTCACCGGATTCAGCTTGCGCCCGGCATGTTCGAGATCGTCGCGCCGACGCACCGCGCCACGGACGAAATGCGCACCGACGAAGCGAAAGGGTTCGGGCGGGAAACCGCGCGCCACCGGACGCACCAGCGCCGAATGCGTCAGTTCCGATTCGCCGTCAGTCAGCAGGCCGGTGAGAATCTCGCCGCCGATATAAGCCATTGTCGTGCCATTGCCGGAAAAGCCGTAGCCGTAGACGACATCGCGGTTGGCGGGCAAAGCGCCGAACAGCGGCACGCCGCTGACCGTCCGGTCGATCGGGCCGTTCCACGATGTTTCGAGCGGGAAATCGGCGAGCGCCGGGTGGCCATCCCGCAGCACGCGACGCATTTCGGCGACCCGTGGCGACAGGCCATGGAAACGCTGGTCGACGATGCCGCCGAAGCCAATGACGCCACCGCTGACGCCGACGGACAGCCGACCATCGCGCGTCGGAGACCAACCGCCAACGAAGACGCGGGAATCGATCATCAGCGGCGCCCGGCGGTAGCCGACCTTGTCGAGAAGGCCTGGAATGGGCTGTGACATGGCGTCGTCGCTGGAGATGTTGAAGATCGCAGGGGCCAGTTCCGGAATCGCCCCGGACCAGGCATTCATGGCAAGCACGACCTTGCCGCAGGACACAGTTCCTTTCGCCGTTTCCACCGTGAGCTTGCCACGTCGCGAAAACCGCTTCATCGGCGACTTTTCATAGATCCGAACGCCGCGGTTCAGCGCTGCACGACGCAGGCCGCGCACCAGGAACCCTGGATGCACAGTTGCCGACGAAGCGTCGAACGCACCGCCAAGGTGGCTCGTCGTACCGGCCATCGCCGCGATCTCCGGGCGCGAAACTCGCCGCGCCGGGACGTAGCCGTGCGCTGCCAGCTTGTTTAACGCGTCGTCCCAGGCGCCAAGCTGTGCTTCGCACGTAGCGCCCCAGATCCAGCCGATGCGATCGAACCAGGCGTCGATTGCCTCGGTCTTGCAGAAAGCCTCGATGCCGCCGATCGCGGCTTCGGATGCCTTGATGATCGAAAGCGCGTCGTTTCCGTCGCGCAGCGCGGCAAGCGCGCTGTATTTGGTCCACGCCGAAAGCACCATTCCGGAATTGCGGCCGCTCGGGCCACCACCACAAATGTCGCGCTCTACAATGACAACGTCGAAGCCTGGATTGTGCTGCTTGAGGCGAATGGCGGTCCACAGTCCGAGATACCCGCCGCCAACGATGCAGATGTCGGCCTGCGTTGTCTCTTCGAGCGGAGGCGCAAGGTCCGGGTCCTCGGGCAATGCCTGCCGCAGCCAATGGCTCCGCCAGCGGATGTCTTTTTCCGGCAACTGCATCACGATGCGCCTGCCGCGGACAGGCGGCGCTCCACCAGCCTGACCAAAAGACTGGCGCCCATCGGCAGGATAGCGTCGTTGAAATCGTAATTGGTGTCGTGCGCGGCGGCCTGGTGCGCGTCGTCCGCCTGGCCAAGCAAGAAATAGCAGCCCGGCCGCTGTTCCAACATGTAGCAGAAATCTTCAGAACCCATCTCGGGAGGCGGATCGACGACGAGACGTTCCGAGCCCATCACCTCGTTCGCAATCGCGATCATCGCGTCGGCTTGCGCCGGAGTGTTGATCGTCGGCGCGAAGGGCGTTTCGTAGCGAATATCGACGCTGGCGCCAAAAGCTTCAGCCTCGTTTTTCGCGATGCGGCGGATTGCCATCTCCAGCGTCTTTTGAACCTGATGGTCGAAGGTGCGCACGGTGCCGGTCAGAAACGCCGCATCGGGGATGGTGTTGAAGGCTTCGCCGGCGCGCAGGCTGCCAACGGTGACGATTGCCGGAGAGTGCACATCGGTCAGGCGACCGGGCAGGGCTTCTATCGCCAGCAGGATGCGCGCGGCGACGGGGAGTGGATTGATCGCCAGATGCGGCATCGCCGCGTGGCCGCCCCTTCCATGGACGACGATCTCGAAGCGATCGGCCGCCGCGGCCACCGTTCCGCGGTGGACGGCGATCTCGCCGAGAGGCCGTTCGCAATTGTGCAGCGCGTAGACTTCATCGCAGGGGAAACGCTCGAAAAGGCCATCATTCAGCATGGCGAGTGCCCCACCTCGACCCTCCTCGGCCGGCTGGAAAATGAAATGCACGGTGCCGGCGAAGTCGGGCGAGCGGGCAAGCGCCGAGGCTGCGCCGAGCAGCATCGTCGTGTGACCGTCATGGCCGCAGCCATGCATCCTCCCGGGAATGCGGGATGCATGCGGCAGCGGCCGCGCCTCGGTCATCGGCAGGGCGTCCATGTCGGCTCGGATGCCAAGACTGCGACCAGCGCCGAGCCTGCCCCTGAGCGTACCGACGACACCTGTCCGTCCGACGCCTTCGGTCGTCTCGATGCCCCACGAGCGCAGTTTGTCCGCCACGAAACGCGCCGTCTCGAACTCTTCGAAGCCGAGTTCTGGATTGGCATGCAGATGCCGCCGCCAGGTCGTCATCTCGGTCTCCAACTGCTGTACCGATGGAACCAGTCTCATGCCGATGCCCTTGCGCGGAGAGTTTGCGAGCGGCCCTGAAGGATGGCGATGACACCAAGCAGGGTCGCAGAGAATGCGATCAGCAGCACAGCGACGGCCGCGATGGCAGGGCTGATGGATTCGCGAACCCCGGAGAAGATCATGCGAGGCAAGGTTCGCTCCGCGCCTGTCGAGAGGAAACTTGCGACGACGACTTCGTCGAAAGAGATGATGAAGGCGATGATGGCCCCTGTAATGACGCCCGGCGCTATCAGCGGCAGCACTACCTTGAAGAATGTGCGGATGGTGCCGGCGCCGAGCGATGCGGCCGCGCGAACCAATGTCCGGTCGAAGGTCGAAAGGCTGGCGACGACAGTCGTCAGCATCACAGGCACGGCCATCGCCGTATGCACCAGAATGATGGATAGCTTGTTGCCGACGAGTCCCAGTGTGGCGAAGAATGAAAAAGCCGCGACGCCGACGATGACAACCGGCGTCACCAAGGGCGCGGCGATGATCGCGTAGAGAATCCGTTTGCCGGCAAAATCGCCCCAGGCGAGTCCGATCGCCGCAGGTATGCCGAGCAGCAACGCCAGGACCGTGGTGGACAGCCCGATGACGACCGAGTTCCACAGTGCGTTCGGCCAACGCTGGTCGACCCACAGTTCGGCATACCAGCGCAGCGACCAGCCCGGCGTCGGAAATGCCAGCGAATTGCTCGAGGTCAGCGACATAGGGATCACGATCAGCAGGGGCAGGATGATGAACGCCAGCAACGTCGCCGCATAGGCATACATCAGCCACTTCCGGAAGCGGTCGGCGCTCATGCGACATGCGCCTTGCGGCGGAAGAGGACGGACGCCGTCCAGAACAGCAACGCAAACAACACGAGGATCATCAGCAGTTGCAGCGAAAGCGCTGCACCCATGCCCCAGTTCAGTGTGCTGTTCGTGTAGAAAGCTATGTAGCTGGAGATCATCTGGTCGGTCGGCCCGCCGACAAGCGTCGGGGTGATGTAGTAGCCAAGTGCGAAGACAAAAACGATCGCCCCGCCAGACAGGATCCCTGGCAGGATCAACGGCAACTGCACGCGGCGCCATGCCGTGAGCCACGGCGCACCCAGCGACAGTGCCGCGCGCATGTAGGTGGTCGGAACCCGCCGCATGACAGCGACGACGGAGAGCACCATCATAGGCAGCAGAACCTGAACCATCGCCAAATAGAGCGAAAAGCGGGTGTAGATGAGGTCGAGGGGTTCGCTGACGATACCCAATCCGAGCAGAGTGGAATTCACGGGGCCGTTCTTCTGCAGCACGATGATCCAGATGACGGTGCGCACCAGCAGCGATGTCCAGAGCGGAAACAGGATCAACGCGAACATCAGCTTCGACCAGGCCGGGGGCGCGCTGACAATTGCCTGCGCCAGCGGCACGGCGAGCACCGCGCAGATGACGGTCACCACGATGCTGATCCAGATCGTACGCAGCAGCGCGTCGACGAAGATGGCGCGGTCGGCGGAAACGGCTTCGATCGAATTGTCCGCGCCTCGCTTCAGGTCCAGGCTCGCAAGCAGATAATAGTCCGTTCGCGCGCTTTGCTGACGCGCTATGACCTGCCAGAGATCGATGTTTTTCCAACCGGCCTGTTTGGCGAGCACCTCGTCGCGCACGGGGCGCATGTCGAGCTTGCCGTCGGCCGCATCCTTTGCCGTCTTGATGACGAGGAAACGGCTGCCGACCACGCGCTGGTTCACGAGTTGCGCCAGGACGCCTTCCTTCCCGGCGCGCCGCGCGTCGGCCAAATCCTCGACGAGTGCTGCAAAGACGGGTTCGCCAGGCAGGCCGCTATCCGCATTCCAGCCCGCCAGAGCGGCAATTGTGCGCGGCAGGTTGTTCGAGAAATCCGAGTTGTCGACGGCCAGAGCGAGGAAGCGCGCTACCGGCCACAGAAACAGAATGACGACGAACAGAATAAGCGGGGTCGTCAACAGGGCGAGCATGCCGCCCCGTTGGCGCCGCTTCATAGCCGGCTTTGTCCCGACCAACATGCCTGGGTTACTTCGCGAGCCAGGCCTTGAAGCGTTCTTCCAGTGCTTCCTTGTGCTCGGTCCAGAAGTCGTTGTCATAGGAGGCGCCGTACTGAAGGTGCTCCGGCGACGTCGGCAGGTAGGCCTTCCAATCCGCGGGAATGAGGTCGGCGGCTTCCTTGCGGCCGGTGCCATAGGCATAGAGTTTCGAGAAGCCGGCCTGGTTTTCAGGGATGGAGAACCACTTGAGGAGATCCAGCCCGGCCTGCTGGTGCGGCGCGCCCTTCACCACCGCCCAGTAGTCGGTGCCATAGAAGAAGCCAGCGTCCCATGCGATCGCATAGGGCTTCTTCTCGTTGATGGCTTCGTTGGTGATGCGCGCATTGAACGCGTCGCTGAGAGCCACTTCACCACTGTCGAGGTTCTGGATGCCCTGCGTCGTTGTGGACCACCAGACGACGTGCGCCTTGATCTTGTCGAGCATGGCGAAAGCCCGGTCGACGCCTTCCGGCGTGCCCAGCACCTTGTACATGTCCTCGCGCTTAACGCCGTCGGCCATCAGCGCATTTTCCAGCGTGAACTGTGCCTGCTGGTAAAGCCCGCGCTTTCCCGGAAATTTCTCGACGTTCCAGAAATCCGCCCAGCTCTTCGGCGCGGCGTCACCTTTGTAGACCTTCGTGTTGTAGGCAAGGACCGTAGCCCAGGTGTCGGATGCGACGCCGCATTCGTGCAGGGTGCCTGGGAGATAATTCGCCGCGTCGCCGGTGATCTCGGGCGTCAGCGGGACGAACAGGCCTTCGGCGCAGCCGACTTCCATGGCGGGCGCTTCGACCGAGACGACGTCGTAGGTAATGTTGCCCGCCTGCACCTGGGCACGCACCTTGGCGACCTCGCCGCCCCATTCTTCCATGACGATCGGAACGCCCGTCTTTTCGGTGTACTTGTCCCAGACCCCATCCTTGTAGGCCTTGTCCCATGTACCCCCCCAGCCGACCACCGTGACGGGGTCGGCCGCGGACGCGGCCAAAGTCGAGGTCGCGAGGCAGATCGCGGCGGCAGATACGGCTTGCAGATAAGTCCTCATTGCAGTTCCCCTTTCTTATCGTTGCAGATTTGATCAAATTTCAAACGCAAAATCGATTGATTAGCAACAGGAATTTGCGATATGGTGCAAAAAAGTTGAAAAGACGAGGAGATTTGATCGAATGCTGCAAGGCACTAGAGACCTGCGCGCCAATGTCAGTCTCGCTGCTGTTCTGGACGAGGCGCGACAGCGTTTCGCTGACGCCAACCCGAACAGCCGGGCGCGTCAGAACGAGGCCGCGGCATCGTTGCCGGGCGGCAATACGAGGGCTGTTCTATGGTATCGGCCATTCCCCGTATCGTTTGTTTCCGGTGAAGGCTGCAGGGTGACCGATTTGGACGGCCATACCTATGTCGACCTGGTCTCGGAATACAGTGCCGGTTTCTACGGCCACTCCGACAAGGCGATTTCGGCGGCCCTTGTGGACGTCATACAGGGTGGCATCATGCTGGGCGCACCCAACCGCTATGAGGCGCGCCTGGCTGCCGCGGTGGTCGACCGTTTTCCGGCCATAGAGCGCGTGCGCTTCTGCAACTCGGGCACCGAGGCGAACATCATGGCGATTTCGGCGGCTCGCGCCATCACGCAGCGCTCGAAGATCCTCGCCTTCCGCGAGGGCTATCATGGCGGCGTACTCACTTTTGCGCATGGCGGCTCACCGCTCAATTTGCCTTTCCCCTTTGTCTTCGCCGACTACAACGATAGTGCAGGCGCCGTGGCGCTCATCAAGGAACAGGGCGACGAGCTTGCCGCAGTGATCGTCGAGCCGATGATGGGCGGCGGCGGCTGCATCCCGGCGACGCGTGAGTTCCTGGAAGCGCTGCGCGCGGCGACGAAGGAGACCGGCGCGCTGCTGATCTTCGACGAGGTGATGACCTCGCGCCTCGACTACCGCGCGCTCCATGGCGCACATGAAATCTTTCCCGATTTCGTGACGCTCGGCAAGTATATCGGCGGCGGCGCCAGTTTTGGCGCATTCGGTGGACGCGCCGACCTCGTCGATCGCTTCGATCCGGCTTTGCCCGGTGCGTTCTCGCATGGCGGGACGTTCAACAACAATATTCTCAGCATGGCTGCTGGCTTCACCGGTCTGACCGAGGTGCTGACGCAAGAGGCGAGCCGCGCCATCAATGGGCGCGGCGATCGCTTGCGCGAAGCGATGAACGTCTCCCTTGAAAGGCATGGCGTCGAGGGCATCGTCATAGGGCGTGGGTCGTTGATGAACCTGCATTTCGTCAGGGGGCCGGTGGACACTCCGGCGCGGCTCGACGATGCCGATCCTTCGGTGATTGCGCTTTGGCATATCGAAATGCTGTTGCGAGGGTACTACGTGACGCCGCGCGGCATGCTGGCGTTGTCACTGCCATTTGGCGACACCGAACTCGACGGCTTCGCCGGCGCATTCGACGATTTCCTGTCGAGCAACCTCAAAATACTGCCGCGCCGGACAAACTGATGCTTGATCGCAAGAATGCCAGTGCCGGCTCAGCCGCGCAAAAGACAGCTCATGTTCGTGTCCATACGGGCTTGAAGGAAGCACTGATGAACGGTGACTTCCTGCCCGGCCAAAGACTGGTCGTGCGACAGCTTGCCGAACAGTACCGGACCAGCGCCATGCCGGTGCGCGAGGCCTTGCGGCAACTCGTCAGCGACGAGGCAATGTTCGACCACCCAAATCGGGGCGTCATCGTCCCCGAGGCCACGGTGGCGCGTATTTCGGATCTGGTGCGTGTGCGCTGCAGCGTCGAAGGAACGGCGGCCGAGTGGGCCGCGACGACCATCACGCCCGAAGAACTCGATGAATTGGCGAAGCTGAACGGGCTGATGCGCGAATGCGTCGAGAGCAATGTCATGGCTAGCTATCTCGGCTTGAACAGGCGCTTCCATTTCACGATGTACCATGCCGCGCGGTCACCTCTCATCCAGCAAATCATCGAGAAATTGTGGCTGCAAGCAGGACCGTTCTTGAACATCGTCCGCTCGGACGTGACCTACGGCCTGGGCCTTGACCATCATGACGAAATGCTCGCGGCGCTGCGTCGCGCCGATGGCGCGGCTGCGCGCAAGGCGCTGGTGGCCGACCTGCGCGAGGCCGCCGACATCATTCTTCGCGCCGCCGCGGCGGCTGAGGCTCAGCCTGCGCGCAAACGCCCGGCTTCGGCACGCCGTGATCCCAAGGCGCAGGCGCGGTGATGGGCGGATCCCCGCGTGGCCCGGTTCATGTCGAGTTTCGTGGCGTCAGCAAGCGCTACGGGCAGACGGTCCAGGCG
>NZ_RZQY01000960.1:0-1632 GCF_003998575.1 Mesorhizobium sp. M7A.F.Ca.CA.001.10.2.1
AGTACAATGGGTGATGAAATCGAGCTGGTCCGCCGGCACGCGCTTGCGGTTGAGTTCGGTGAAGTAGCTGAACATGCCGCCGCCGAGGCGGATATCCGGAAAGGCGCGCCGCGCGGCCGCGTAAACATCCTCGAGCGGCGGACAGTCCGGCCACGTGCTGCCCGGCGGTGTCGACTGCCGGTCGACCGAAGGCGACACGGCAATGGCCGAGAGTTTTAGCCCGGCCTGGCGCACCAGGTCGGCGACACCTGACATCTCGGCGTCAAGATCGCCGGCGCACACAACGACGCATTCGAGGGTCGTTGCGGCAGCGTGGGCATTTGCGAGCCGGGCGAAAGCGCGCAAGGCGTCGAGCCCGTGGCCGCGCGTCGGATCGTAGTGAAACAGCAGCTGTTGTGGGCCGAGTGTCGTCAGCGTGGAGAGGTTCGCCAGTGCCGTCTCGACATCTTCGGGATAGATGACCACGCCGACATCCGGCAGCGTTGGCCCGGCTTCGCCGAGTTCGACGCGGACCGGTTCGCTGGCCACGGCGGCAGCCGGCGCTTTGCCTTCACCTGCGATGCGCAGGCTGATCGTCTGGCGCAGGGTTTGGCCGGCAGGCAGCACATAGGGCCAGGGCAGCGCCAGCGGTCGCACATAGGTCTTGTAGGAGGCGTCCGACCAGTTGCGCTGGTCCTCCATTTCGAAAGTATCGCTTTCCATCCGGCATTCGGCGGTGACGCCAGGCCGAACCTGATGGGTGATGGCGCGGATATCCTTGAAAGGCTGCCAGGGGTCTATCAGTTCGGGAAGCTTTGTCGCCTCCACGCTGCCGTCCGTATGCTCGACCTTGACCGGGCTGCCGGCGAGGTCGGCGATCGGGTGAAGGATGCAGAAGCCGCAGCGGTTGGTTTCGAAATCGCTCTCGGGAAGGGCGCTGACCTCGAAGACCAGACGGCCATCGGCGGAGCCTTTGATGGTGGCGCGGAAGCCGAGCCGGGTTCCATCGGGGGCCAGGCAGCTTGCCGAATAGCTGACCGAAAAAGCGTCGGCAGCCTGGTCGATGATCAGGTCCGTCAAATTTGGCTCATAGGTGCCCCAGTCGCGGTCACGCACGATATAGGCGACGGCGCGTAGCACTTCGGTGCCGCCATGCTGAATGGTGCGCAGATTGCCATTGACGAAGTCCGCGCTGAGCGCGCCCGCGCTGAGCCTGACCGGCTCGACCTCGACCGTACGCGTGCCGTAGAGCAGGAAGGCGTCGGCGGTCATTTCAGCGAGGCGTCGAGTTGCACCGGTTGCCGGCTCGCGGCCCCAGCATAGGCGGCCTCGACCAGCGCGAACGTCTTGAGATTGTCCGCACCCGAGGTCGCCGGTTGTACGCCCTTTGCCAGGCAATCGACCCAGTGCTGCTGGATGGCGACGACGCTTTCCTGGATGTTGTGCCAAGGCCGCGACGCCCACGGCAGCAGCGGCGGCGAAACGTCGGTGACGGCCGTGCCGCTCTTGCCGGTGACGGTCAGCCGATATCCCTGCGCCAGCCGGATCGTGCCGTCGCTGCCGTCGATCTCGATCAGCGTCTCGGGAAACGGCTCCGTGGCGAGCTTCGTCGCGTAGCTGCAGTCGACCACCGAGGTAGCACCGCTGTTGTGA
>NZ_RZQY01000961.1:0-1619 GCF_003998575.1 Mesorhizobium sp. M7A.F.Ca.CA.001.10.2.1
CGCCGGGGGTGGTCCGACGGGATTGATGCTGGCAGGCGAACTGGCGCTGGCAGGCGTGGACGTTGCCATTTTCGAAAGGCGACCGGATCAGAAATTGGCAGGATTGCGCGCAGGCGGCCTGCATGCGCGCACTCTTGAGGTGCTCGACCAGCGCGGAATTGTGGATCGGTTTCTTTCACAGGGACAGATATCGCCGTCCGTGGGCTTCCACATGATCCGGTTAGGCATCAGCGATTTTCCCACGCGCCACAATTATCTGCTGGCACTGCGGCAAAACCACATCGAGCGCATCCTGGCCGACTGGGTCGGCGAGTTGAAGGTACCGATCTATCGCGGACACGAGGTTGCGGGGTTTGCCCAGGACGACAGCGGCGTCGATGTCGAACTGTCCACCGGTCACCGCCTGAGGGCCGCATATCTGGTCGGGTGCGACGGAGGCCGCAGCACCATTCGCAAGGCGACCGGTATCGAGTTCGCCGGATGGGATCCGACGATGAGCTGGATGATTGCCGAGGTCGAAATGTCGGAAGAACCGGCATGGGGCTTCCGCAGCAACGCCTCCGGAATTCATGCTCTGGGTAAGATCGAGGGCGGCAAGAAGGTTGGCGTCGTGCTGACGGAGCCCCGCCTGGAGGCGCGCGGCGAACCGACCCTGCGCGAGCTCAGCGAGGCGCTGACTGCCATCTACGGCACCGACTTCGGGGTTCACAGCCCGACCTGGCTCTCCCGCTTCACCGACATGACGCGCCAGGCTGCCGCATATCGCGACCGGCGCGTGCTGCTGGCGGGTGATGCCGCGCACATCCATCCGCCGATGGGCGGACAGGGCCTCAACATCGGCGTGCAGGATGCGGTGAACCTTGGATGGAAGCTGGCCCAAATCATCAAGGGGACATCGCCGCAAAGCCTGCTCGAAAGCTATCACGCCGAGCGCCATCCGGTCGCCGCCCGCGTGTTGCGCAACACGATGGCGCAGGTTGCGCTTCGCCGCACGGATGACCGCAGCAAGGCCTTGGCCGACACCGTTGCCGAGTTGCTCGGCATGGATGAACCCCGCAAGAAAATCGCCGCGGAGGTGTCTGGTCTGGGTGTTCATTACGACCTTGGCGAGGGGCATCCACTGCTTGGGCGGCGAATGCCCGATCTCGATCTGACCACCGCCGGCGGACGGTTGCGGGTCTTCACCTTGCTGCACGACGCGCGGCCCGTGCTGCTCAACCTCGGTGAGCCCGGCAGGCTGGACATCGCGTCCTGGGCTGATCGGGTCCGGCAGATCGACGCCGGTTACGCCGGTATCTGGGACCTCCCGGCTCTCGGGACGGTCGTTTCGCCCGACGCGGTCTTGATCCGGCCCGATGGTTATGTGGCTTGGGCCGGGGCGGGAACCCAACAGGGCCTGGTGGACGCGCTGACCACCTGGTTCGGGCCGCCTGCCACCGCAGGTTAGCAGCCACGATCGAAGCGCGACCGCGCGATCGCCTTGAGAGTATCGCGTCCCTCCCTCCGACAGTGCTCCTGACAGTTGGTTGACAGGAGCTTCCTTCTGTGCAGAAATTGGTTGGACCATTGGACCACTTGGAGGAAATGTGGACCAGAACAGCCTGCCCCCCATTCAGACC
>NZ_RZQY01000962.1:0-1614 GCF_003998575.1 Mesorhizobium sp. M7A.F.Ca.CA.001.10.2.1
GCCTTGTACCAGACCGGAGGCAGGCCGAGCACCGACCACGGATAGCAGGAGCACAGCGTGCAGACGACGAGATTGTGCGTCTCCTCGGTGTTGAACACCGCCTGCATGTGCTCGCCCTGGCGGCCGGTATAGCTGAGCGATGCGATCGCCGCCGTCGCATCGCGCTTCAGCCATTCGGCATAGGCGGGATAGCTCCAGGCTTTCGCCACCACCCTGGCGCCATTGCGCGGGCCGATCTTCGTCTCGTAGGTATCGACGATGACGTCGATCGCGGCCGGATCGATCAGCCCCTTCTGAGTGAGGATGGTTTCCAGCGCGCGCACGCGGGCGGCAAACGGATCGAGGTCGTTGTCGTGGTCATGATCGTGTGACATGGCCGCAAACTACGTTTCCAGTGATGCCGCCGCAAGCGCAACGGCTTGGGCCAACGGCACATGGCGCTGGCCCTGTCACATCATTCGGCCGCCGCCCGCTGCGGTTCGGGCAGCATGTCTTCCCTGGCCTTGAATAGCGACGGCTGATCCCCCGCTTCGACCGGGCCCGTCTCGCCCTTGCGCTTCGACCAGAGCCCGACCAGCCAGCCCGAGAGATTCTCCATGTAGACATAGATCACCGGCGTCACGAACAGGGTCAGCGCCTGCGAGGCAAGCAGGCCACCGACAACGGCAACGCCCAGCGGCTGGCGCAATTCGGCGCTGGCGCCGGTGCCGAGCGCGATCGGGAACGTGCCCATCAGTGCCGCCAGCGTCGTCATCATGATCGGCCTGAACCGCATCAGGCAGGCCTTGTGGATCGACTCGGTCGCCGACATGCCTTCTCGTCGCAGTTCAAGCGCGACGTCGACCATCATGATGCCGTTCTTCTTGACGATGCCGATCAGCATCAGGATGCCGATCACCGCGATAACAGACAGATCCATGCCGGCGAAGCGCAGCGCAACGACCGCTCCCAGCACGGCCGATGGCAGGCCGGTAAGGATGGTCAGCGGGTGGATGAAGCTCTCGTAGAGGATGCCGAGCACGATATAGATGGTCAGGATTGCGCCGCCGACCAGAAAACCCTGGTTGGCAAGAGAATCCTGGAAGGTCTTGGCCGTGCCGGCAAAGGTCGTCGAGATCACCGTCGGCATGCCGATCTGCTCCTTGAGCGCATTGATGCGCGTCACGCTGTCGCCCAGCGCCACGCCCTGCGGCAGATTGTAGGAGATGGTCACGGCTGGAAGCTGGCCGAGCTGGTTGACAGTCAGGGCGCCGGCCGTGCGATCGACCCGGGCGAAGGCGCCGAGCGGAACAAGACTGCCGCTCGCCGTCCTCATCTGGATGGCCAGCATCCGCTCGGGCGACCACTCGATCTTGGGATCGAGCTCGGTGATGACTTCGTAGCTGTCGGCCGAACCGAAGATTGTCGAAACCTGGTCGGTGCCGAACTCGCCATAGAGGGCGGAGCGCAACGTGTCGGTGTCGATACCGAGCTGGGCGGCCTTGTCGCGATCCACCACCAGCGTCGCCTGCAACGCATTGTTCTGCAGGTCGCTGGTGACGTCGGTGAAGTTCGCATGGTCGGCAGCCATCGCGTCGTTCAGTTTCTGCGCCCAAATATCGGTCAGGCCGGTAT
>NZ_RZQY01000963.1:0-1601 GCF_003998575.1 Mesorhizobium sp. M7A.F.Ca.CA.001.10.2.1
TGGTCGACAGATAGGCGGCCCAACTCTTGCCGGTGACGCCGGCGGCTTCCGCCAACGACGCGCAATGCGCGTCGGCGCCCTTGAGGCCGCCGAGGTCGGCACCCTTGCCGGAACCGACACTGGTGACGAAGAAGCTCATCTTGGCATCTTGCGAGTAAGCGGCGCCCGCGGCTGCGATCAGGGTGGCGGCGGTGGCGAGAAGCAGTTTACGCATGTCGGTCCTCCGGTTGGTCTTCGACGGGTTACATCAGAAGAAACGTTGCCGGAGGCCTGTTTAATCCCTACGCATGTCGCCTAAAAGTATGCAGTGGTTTTTGGGAAACCGACATGCGGCAAAAAAGGCTCTAGTTTTATTCCGGCTGGCGATAGGCGACGAACCGATTGTGCTTGGCCTGAAAGATCAATCCGGTCTCTTTCAGGTCCGGGCTGGCCAGCGGCACGATGCGTTTGGCGATCTCGGAGGGATGCGGCAACGTCTCGGGATCTTCGCCCGGCACTGCTTGGGCACGCATGGCGGTGCGGGTGGCGCCGGGGTCGGCGGCATTGACCCGGAGCGGCAGGCTCTGCGTCTCATGCGCCCAGGAGCGCATCATCGTCTCCACCGCGGCCTTGGACGCCGCGTAGGGTGCCCAGAAGGCACGCGCCGAGTGCGCTGCGTTGGAAGACAGGATGATCGCTCGTCCAGCGTCGGAGAGCCGCAGCAGGGGGTCGACGGAGCGGATCAGCCGCCAGGTCGAGGTGACGTTGATGGTCATCACCTTCTCGAAGGTTTTTGCTTCGACATGACCGATCGGCGAGATGACGCCGAGCACGCCGGCATTGGCGACGAGAATGTCGAGCTTGCCCCAGCGTTCGTGGATGGCGCCGCCCAGGCGGTCGATACCGGCCATGTCGGCGAGGTCGAGCGGCACCAGTGTCGCCTGGCCGCCGGCCGCCTTGATCTGATCGTCGAGCTCTTCCAGTCCTCCGACAGTGCGCGCCACCGCAATGACATGCGCGCCGGCTGCAGCCAATTCCTTGGCAATGAAATAGCCGATCCCGCGCGAGGCGCCGGTGACGACCGCAACGCGGCCGGAAAGGTCAAGGGTCATGCGATGGATTCCGGGAATTTGACTAACGCTGATGACGGTCCCGCCTACGTCCCGCTCGTCGCCAGCAGCGACAGCGTGCGCACATTGTCGTGGCCTTCGAAGTCGAGCAGGCGGGTCGGATACTGGCCGGTGAAGCAGGCATCGCAGAATTGCGGCTGGTCGTTGTCGCGGCTGGCCTCGCCGACCGCGCGGTAGAGCCCGTCAATGGTGAGGAAGCCGAGCGAATCGACGCGAATGAACTCGGCCATCTCCTCGATCGACATGCGCGATGCCAGGAGCTTCGATTTCTCCGGCGTGTCGACACCGTAGAAACAGGAGGCGCGTGTCGGCGGTGAGGCGATGCGCATATGCACCTCCTTGGCGCCGGCGTCGCGCACCATCTGCACGATCTTCTGGCTGGTGGTGCCGCGCACGATACTGTCGTCGACCAGCACCACGCGCTTGCCCTCGATCATGCGGCGGTTGGCATTGTGCTTCAGTTTGACGCCCATGTGGCGGATCGAATCGCCC
>NZ_RZQY01000964.1:0-1600 GCF_003998575.1 Mesorhizobium sp. M7A.F.Ca.CA.001.10.2.1
TTTGATAGTCTCGATGCCGCGATCGAAGAGGGCAACGACATCGCCTACGGATTGTCGGCCGGCATCTTTACCAACGACCAAAAAGAGTTGCGTCACTTCCTCGACACCGCCGAAGCGGGGGTTCTCTATGCCAACCGTGCGAGCGGCGCAACGACGGGTGCATGGCCAGGCGCGCAGCCATTCTGCGGCTGGAAGGGCACCGGGGTCAGCGGCAAGGGCGGTCTCGGCTCCTGGTTCCTGCCACAGTACCTGCGCGAGCAGAGCCACACGATCATGACCAAGTGATCGAAAGAGGTCGCGCCCTTCGTCGCGGCCATCCAAGACTGTCTCCTTCATCGGTTTACAAGATTATGCGCCACTATCCAGATTCAATGCCGAAGTCCCGCGAGATGTTCGAACGGGCCCGCAAGGTCATGCCGGGAGGAAACACCCGGACAACGGTCTTCATCGACCCGTTTCCGATCTATGCCCAGCGCGGCGAGGGCTGCCGCGTCTGGGACGTCGATGGAAACGTCTACTACGACTGCATCAACAATTTCACGGCCATGATCCATGGCTACGGCCATCCCGCCGTCACGGCCGCGGTGGTGGACCAGATGCCCCGGGGATCGGCTTTCGGAGCGCCCACCGAGAGCGAACTTGATCTTGCTGAACTGTTGGTGGAGCGCCTCCCGTCAGTCGAGCAGGTTCGCTTCGCCAACTCCGGCACGGAAGGCGTCATGATGGCGATCAAGGCGGCTCGGGCGTTCACCGAGCGGTCGAAGATCGTCAAGATCGAAGGTGCCTACCATGGCTCCTACGACTTCGCGGAAGTCAGCCTGGACAGTTCGCCCGCCAACTGGGGCGACATGCCTGCCTCAACGGCATACGCGAAAGGCACGCCGAAGGGAGTTCTCGATGATGTCATCGCGGTGCCGTTCAACGATACGGAGGCGCTGCGTGCCGTCTTCGACGCGCATGGCGACACGATAGCGGGTGTTCTGATCGACCCGATGCCGAACCGCGCCGGACTTATTCCCGCGCGAAAGGATTATCTCGACGCGATGGTCGAGATCGCTCATGCCGCCGGCTCGCTGGTGATCTTCGACGAGGTGATCTCGCTCCGCCTTGGCTATTCGGGGGCGCAGGGCCTGTGGAGCATCACGCCCGATCTGACGGCTCTCGGCAAGATCATCGGCGGAGGATTCCCGGTCGGCGCCGTCGGCGGCCGCGCCGACGTGATGGCGGTGTTCGATCCAACACAAGGCAAGCCCGCATTGCCGCATGGCGGCACCTTCACCGCGAACCCGGTGACGATGCGAGCCGGTCTGGCGGCGATGCGCGCGTTGACCCCGGCTAGCTTCGCGCATCTGGACGCTATCGGCAGCCTGCTTCGCGAGGGCATCACGGCCTCGCTTGCTCGCCATGGCCTCAACGGGCAGTGCGTCGGTCTCGGCTCGCTCTTCAAAGTTCATTTCACGGCGTTGCCGATCACGGACTACCGGTCAGTCTATCCGGGTGCGTCCGTACGCATGAAACTCGACCTGTTCCACAAGGGTCTGCTCGACCGCGGCGTGCTTTCGGCGAGTTACGGACTCTTCGCGCTTTCCACCTCCATGAC
>NZ_RZQY01000965.1:0-1593 GCF_003998575.1 Mesorhizobium sp. M7A.F.Ca.CA.001.10.2.1
CAGAAGATCCTGGCGGACGATGCCGTGGTCGGCTTCCTCTACGAACTGCCCAAGGTCGGCGTCTGGGACGCCAAGCTGCAAGGCCTGTGGGAAAACGCCCCGATCCAGGCCAATGATTTGACCAAGGTGAAGTGGAGCGAGTGATCCCCCACCTTCCATGACCGCCTACCTCCTAAAACGCTTCGCCGTCGCGCTCGCCACGCTGGTGCTGGCTTCCATGGTGGTGTTCGCCGTCCTGGAGATCCTGCCCGGCGATCCGGCGCGGCTGATGCTGGGCCTGAACGCCAGTGCCGATCAGGTCGAGCTGCTGCGCAACCAGATGGGCCTCAACGCGCCGCTGGCCTTGCGCTACCTGCAATGGGCCGGCGGCCTGCTCAGTCTCGATTTCGGCCGCTCCTACACCTATTCGGTGCCGGTCATCGATCTGGTGCGCGAGCGGCTTGCCGTCTCGCTGCCGCTGGCGCTGATTGCGCTTGCGCTCTCCACCATCATCGCGATTCCCGTTGGCCTGTTTTCCGCCAGCCGGCGTGGACGCGCCGGTGACACGATTTCCATGGGCGCCGCACAGCTTGGCGTTGCCGTGCCCAATTTCTGGTTCGCGCTGATGCTGATCTATGTCTTCGCCGTCTGGCTGCGGCTGGTCCCCGCCGGTGGGTTTCCCGGCTGGAGTGCTGGCATCTGGCCAGCCTTGAAATCGCTGCTGCTGCCGGCGGTCGCACTTGCCTTGCCGCAAGCCGCGATCCTGGCGCGCGTCACCCGCTCGGCGCTGATCGAGGTGCTGAACGAGGACTATATCCGCACCGCCCGCGCCAAGGGCCTGCCCTATCGCGCAGTCTTGTGGCGGCATGCACTGCGCAACGCCATGATCCCGGTGCTGACCATTCTGGGCCTGCAGTTTGCCTTCCTGCTTGCCGGCACCATCATCATTGAGAATGTCTTTTACCTGCCCGGCCTCGGCAGGCTGGTGTTCCAGGCCATCACCCAGCGCGATCTGATCGTCGTCGAAAGCGTCGTCATGCTGCTGGTCGCCGCCGTCATCGCCGTCAACCTCCTCGTCGACCTTTCCTATGCGGTTGTCGATCCGCGCTTGAGAAGCCGGCAATGACACTGCAAATCGAGATGTCAGAAGAGACGTTTGGCAACATCCTGGGCAAGGCGTTCAGGAATACCGCCTTCGTGGCCGGTTTCGTCATCACGCTGCTGATCCTGGCAATGGCTGTAGTCTCTTATGGCTGGACGCCCTACGACGTCACCAAACTGGTGATATCGGACAAGACGCAGGCACCCTCGCTGGCGCACTGGTTCGGCACCGACCATTTCGGCCGCGACATTCTGTCGATGGTCATGGTCGGGGCCCGCAATTCGATTGCCGTGGCGCTGGTCGCGGTCGGCATCGGCATGGGGGTCGGCGTGCCGCTCGGCGCCTTTGCGGCGGCACGCGGCGGCCTCGTCGACGAGGCACTGATGCGGCTGAACGACCTCGTCTTCGCCTTCCCGGCTTTGCTGTCGGCGATCATGATCACCGCCATCTTCGGGCCAGGCGCGATCAACGCCATCATCGCCATCGGCATCTTCAACATCCCGGTCTTTGCC
>NZ_RZQY01000966.1:0-1591 GCF_003998575.1 Mesorhizobium sp. M7A.F.Ca.CA.001.10.2.1
GCGACCTTTGCCGAGGTGATGCCGAAGGCCACCGACAAGGAGTGCCATTTCGCCGAAATTCGCGCCGCCATCGCGGACTTTCTCGACATGAATTTCAACAACCAGGACCAGTCATGACCTCGAAACCTCTCTCAGGCCCGGCCGCCATCGCCGCATTGCCGCGCGACCGGATGATCGCCGAATTCTCGCTCTGGTCGGCCAATCTCGCCAATTTCGAAAACGACTTGAAGCGCATCGAGCCCTATGTCGATCTTCATCATATCGATGTGGCGGACGGTCATTTCGCACCGTCCTTCCTGTTCTTCCCCGATCTCGTCGCCCGCATCGCAGGGCTGACGGCGAAACCCATCCATGTCCACCTGATGGTCGATGAAGCAATCGTCGAGGCGCAGACGCGCCAGTTCATCGAAGCCGGCGCCGACATGATCAGCGTCCATGCCGAGAATGGCGAAGCCGGATTGCGCGCCGTGCGGCTGGCGCGGGAGCTCGGCGCCGAGGCCGGCGTCGTACTCAGGCTGGAGACGCCTGTGGAAGCGGTGACGGCCTTCGTCCCGGAAGTCGCCTTCGTGACGCTTCTTGGAACCGCAATCGGCGTCAAGGGACAGAGCCTGTCGGACAAGGCCTGCGACAGGCTGGGCGCTGCCCGCGCCATCCTGAGAGAGGCCGGCCGCGAGGCGCAAGTGGTTCTGGCGGCCGATGGCGGCATCCGCCACGAGACCGTGCCGTTGCTGCGTGCCGCCGGGGCCGAAACCGTGGTTCTCGGTTCGCTCGCCTTCGGTGACAAGGATCTCGCCGGCCGCATCGGCTGGCTGCACGGCTTGAAGGTCGCGGCATGACATCAGAAGCCGCCCTTGCGATCGATCTTGGCGGGACGGAGCTTCGCGCCGCCTTGGTCGACCGCGACGGCAAGATCCTGGCATTCGCGGCGGTGCCGACGCAGGCGCTGGCCGGTCCCGATGTGGTGATCGGCCAGATCGAGGCGTTGGCGGCGACAGTCCATGCCGAGGCCCCGGCACTTTCGGTCGTCGGCGTCGGCGTCGGTGCACCGGGGCCGCTCGATCCGCTGGCCGGCATCGCCGTCGGCCCGCCGACGCTCGCCGGCTGGCTGGACGTGCCGCTTGCCGACATCCTGGAACGGCGGCTCGGCCTGCCGGTGCGGCTGGAGAACGACGCCAATGCCGCGGCGCTCGGCGAATGGCGCTTCGGCGCCGGTCATGGCGCTCGCTCGCTGGTCTTTGTCACGGTTTCGACCGGCATCGGCGGCGGTGTCGTCGTCGACGGGCGCATCCTGCATGGCCGCCGTGGCCTTGCAGCCGAGATCGGTCACATGACCATCACCAATGAAGGCGAGCGCTGCGTATGCGGTGTCGTTGGCTGCTTCGAGGCCATCGCGTCGGGAACGGCACTTGGCCGCCGCGCCAGCGCCGCCACGGCAGCCGGAGACGGCTCTACCTTGCGACGCTTGTCAGCGGACGCGGAGGTGACCGGCCGCCATGTCGTCGAGGCGGCACGGCTGCAGGACGCTCTTGCCTCGGCCTTGCTGGAGGAGGAAGCGCGCTGGCTGGGCGTTGGCTTCACCAATCTCCTGCAT
>NZ_RZQY01000967.1:0-1588 GCF_003998575.1 Mesorhizobium sp. M7A.F.Ca.CA.001.10.2.1
GTCGATGGCGCCGCTGGCCGGCGGCAAGCGGCTGATCTCCTATGTCGACGTCACCGACATGAAGAACCGGGAGGCCGAACTTGCCGACGCGCTGGAGAAAGCGCGGCTGGCGGAGGCGGTGATCAACGCCGTCAAGGATCCGATCTTCGTCAAGGACGACCATCTGCGCTTCGTCTTCGTCAACGAGGCGTTCGCGGCTCTGTTTGGCCAGACGCCGCAAGCCATGCTCGGCAAACCCGGCGGCGATTTCCTCCCGGCGAACGCTGTCGCGCTTTTCGAGCAGAGCGAAGGTGAGGTCCTTGCGACCGGGCGGCCGTACGAAGTGGAAGAGAATTTCGAGGTCGATGGCGCCAGCCGATCGCGTATCGTCAGGAAGAGCCGCGTCGGCATGGCCAGCGGCCGCAACTATGTTGCCGGCTTCCTGTTCGATATTTCCGAAATGAAGCGCCGCGAGACGGAAGCGCAGGATGCGCGCAAGCATCTCGCCAGCGTGCTGGAATCCTTGCCGGCCGCCGTGATCATCTACGATCGCGACGACAGGTTCGTTTTCGCCAACCGCAAGATCCAGGATACGCTGCCGGCCTTGAAGCCGGCATGGCAGCCCGGCTGCACATTCCGCGAGGCACTCGTTCTGGGCCATGCGAACGGCTATTTCCGCGACAGCGGCGATCCACAAGTCGACCAGCTCTACGACAGCGACCATGACCGCTGGCTGGATGCGATCCTCGCCCGCTACCGCTTGCCCAATTCCTGCTACGAGCGTCATAACCCCGACGGCCGCTGGTACCAAGTCTACGACATGCGGACCGATGATGGCACCTTCATCGGTGTTCGCGTTGACATCTCCGAGATCAAGAGCCGCGAGGCGGCATTGCGCGATTCGATGCGCCAGATCGACCTGTTCCGGCACGTGATGGACGAGTTGCCGGTGGCCGCCTTCATCAAGGCGCAGGACCTGAGCATAGAATTCGTCAACAAGGCCTGGTGCGCGATCACCGGCTTGGCCAAGGAGGATGTCATCGGCCGCACCGACCGGCAGTTGTTCGGTGCGCAGGACGCCGATGGCTACAGCCATGACGACACGCAAGTCGCCGTGACGGGCGCCGTCAGGGAGGTCGAGGAACCCGTCACCCATCGCGACGGCACGGTTCGGCAGTTGATGACGCGCAAGAGCCGCCTGGTGACGCTGGACGGGTCGGTGCATCTGGTCGGTTCGAGCACCGACATCACCGACGTCAAGGCGCGCGAGCGTGCGCTGGAAGAGAGCATGCGCGAGAACGAGGTGTTCCGCAGCCTGATCGACAACGTGCCGGTATCGATCTACGCCAAGCGCTCCGATCTCCGGCAGTTCTATGTCAACAAGGGCTGGTGCGATCTCACGGGCTTCCGCAAGGAAGAGGCTATCGGCAAGACCGACATCGAGATTTTCGGGCCGGATGGCGAGGCTTTCGTCAATGGCGACCTCGCCGTGCTGCGCACCGGCGAAACCCAGGAGGTCGAAGAGACGGTGACGTTGGCCGACGGCAGCGTCAGGCATCAATTCGCCCGCAAGGGCGCGATGATCGCCTCCGACGGCTCGCTCTATTTG
>NZ_RZQY01000968.1:0-1587 GCF_003998575.1 Mesorhizobium sp. M7A.F.Ca.CA.001.10.2.1
GTGCTGCGCCATCCCGGTGGCTCGACTTCGAGCCACCTGGGTGGCTCGAAGTCGAGCCACCGGGATGGCGCAGCACATGGCGCTTGCCGCGCCCGCGTTCGGCAGAGAGATCGGCCAGTGCTGAAGCCACCTTGTCGAGATCGGCGCCGACCAGATGCGCAGCACCCAGCACCGCCAGCACGTTCTGCACCATATGGCGGCCGGGCGCGCCGATCCGCGCCGCCACTTCGTGGCCGCCGATCCTGGCGATGATGTCGGAATGATCCGCATGCAGTTCGCATTTGGTGAGCTTGAAGGTAGAGCGCGCATTCTCGCCGAAGCCGTAGACGTGCTCGACACCGGCGGCATGGGCCATCTTGTCGAGCAGCTTGAAGCGCGCATCGTCGCGGTTGAGGATGGCGGCCCCCTCGGGCTCCAGCCCTTCGAAAATCTCGGCCTTGGCCTTGGCAATCTCGTCGAGATTGCGGAAAAAGCCGAGATGCGCCGCCGCGATCATGGTGACGATGGCGACATGCGGCCTCACCATTTTTACCAGCGGCCGGATTTCGTCGGGATGGTTCATGCCGATCTCGAATACGGCATAGTCGCAATCATCAGGCATGCGCGCCAAGGTCAGCGGCACGCCCCAGTGATTGTTGAAGGACTGCGCCGAGGCGTGCACCTTGCCGACGGCTTGCAGCACATGGCGCAGCGCTTCCTTGGTCGTGGTCTTGCCGGCCGAACCGGTCACAGCGATGATTTTCGCGCTCGAGCGGGCGCGCGACGCAATTCCAAGCTTTTCCAGTGCGACCAGCACGTCCTCGACGACGATGATCGGCGCCGTCAGCCGGCCGAGCGACGGCAGCTTGCCTTCGGCCACCACCAGCACGCCGGCGCCGGCCTTGATGGCGGCGGTGGCGAAGTCATGGCCGTCCATCGCCTCGCCCTTGATGGCGAAGAAGGCGTCGCCCGGCTGCAGGCTGCGGCTGTCGATCGAAATGCCGGAAATGCCTTCCGGCATCGGCCCCAACGGCCGCCCGTCCATGGCGGCAACCAGCGCCTCGCAGGTCCACAGCAAGCTCATGCGGCACGCTCCGTAAGTGCCGCGCGAACTTCCTCGTGATCGGAGAAATGCAAGGTCTCGGAGCCGATCGTCTGGCCTTCCTCGTGCCCCTTGCCGGCCACGATCAGCGTGTCGCCGGCATGCAGCATGGCAACCGCCTCGTGGATCGCCTGGCGCCGGTCGCCGATCTCGATGGCACCGGGGGCGGCGGCCAAAATAGCGGCGCGGATCGTTTTCGGCACTTCGGAGCGCGGATTGTCGTCGGTGACGATGACGACATCTGCAAGCCGCGTTGCAATCTCGCCCATGATCGGTCGCTTGCCGCGGTCGCGGTCGCCGCCGCAGCCGAACACGACGATGACGCGGCCGGTGGTGAATGGGCGCACCGAGGACAGCACGTTTTCCAGCGCGTCGGGCTTGTGGGCATAATCGACATAGACCGGCGCGCCATTGCCGGTGGTGCCGACGAGGTCGAGCCGGCCCGGGGCGCCCTTCAATTTCTCCAACGCCAACAATGCCTTGGCTACAGGTGTTCCCGTGGAAAT
>NZ_RZQY01000969.1:0-1586 GCF_003998575.1 Mesorhizobium sp. M7A.F.Ca.CA.001.10.2.1
CCCGTCGACCGACCAGGCTCCCGCACCGGCCATGGCCAGCGCAACAGATCCGCCTGATATCGCAATGTCCTTCATCAGCATCTGCTGGTGCAGGAAGGAGAGCATCGCGTCGCCGCCGCCCTGGCCGTAATGGCCGATGAACCCGGCGGCAATGCAGAAGGCAGCGAGCAGCAGCGCCGCGATCCGGGTCTGGAAACCGACCAGGACGAGCAGCCCGGCGATCACTTCGAACAGTCCCGTGCCCCAGGCGGCAAGTGCCGGCAGCGGCAGGCCGAGGTTTACGAAATAGCCTGTGGTGCCGGCTATGTCGCTCAATGCCTGGAAACCGGAGGGCACGAACAGGGCGGCGAGCAGCAGCCGGGAGAGCAGGAGCAGCGCGTTGCGGGGCATGTTCACCTCCCTCGGCCGCCGGCCGGCTTCGTCCCGATAGCCCCTATCCTAGCAGAAAACTCCGGCCAGCAGATCGGCGGGCATACACCGATAACGAAAAAGCGGCACGGAAAATTCCGCGCCGCTTTTTGTTCGGCTATTGCCAGTTTTTGGCTCAGCCGCGCTTGGCGTCGATCGAATAGGCGCCGGCGCCCGAGGAAGCCAGCACGAGGAAGCCGCCCGCAATGGCGAGGTTCTTGAGAAACTGGATCATCTGCATCTGGTCGGCCCAACCGGTATGGGCGACCAAACCGGTGGCGACGGTGAAGATCGCCAGCACCCAGGCAACAATCCGGGTCTTGAAGCCGACGAGGATGGCGAGGCCGCCGAGAAGCTCGATCAGGCCGACGACAATGGCCGTTACGGTCGGCAAGGGCAGGCCGAGGGCACCGAAATAGCCCGCCTGCCGGCGATGGCGGTCAGCTTGCCGAAGCCTGAAAGCAGGAAGATGACGGCAAGCAGGACGCGGCCGAGGAGGATGGTGGTCGAGGCATTGGATGCGCCGGAACCGGCGACTGAAGTGTTGATGGACATTGTGGCTCTCCGGGATGGGTTGATACCGGGGAGATAGAGCAAGCCGACTGTTCACCAAAGCCACCAGACTGGCGACACATTGTTCACAGTACTTACGTTCCGTGATCGGGCGGCCTGCGCAAAATTCGCTTCGGGTCACGTCGTGACGGAAGTAAATTCTCCCGTCACGAAATACCGGGCTTTTGGTTGACGCAATTCCGGACCGAAAACCGCAAGACACTTTTCCTGGAATTGACTACCCCGGATGCGTCATGTCCTCCGGCCGCACCAGCCGGTCGTAATCGGCTTCGCTGACCAGCCCGGTGGCGAGCGCTTCCTCGCGCAGCGTGGTGCCCTTCTTGTGCGCGGTCTTGGCGATCTTGGCGGCATTGTCGTAGCCGATGGTCGGCGCCAGCGCCGTCACCAGCATCAGCGAGCGGTCGAGTGCCGCCTTGATGTTGTCTTCGCGGGCCTCGATGCCGACAACGCAATTGTCGGTGAAGGAGACCGAGGCGTCGGAGAGCAACTGCACCGACTGCAGGAAATTGTAGGCCATCAGAGGGTTGTAGACGTTGAGCTCGAAATGACCCTGGCTGCCGGCGAAGGTGAGCGCCGCATTGTTGCCGAACACCTGCACGCAGACC
>NZ_RZQY01000096.1:0-13343 GCF_003998575.1 Mesorhizobium sp. M7A.F.Ca.CA.001.10.2.1
GATTGCGGGAGCCCAAGCCTTCCAGAGCATCTGGAGCCGCGCCGCTATTTCAGTCAAACTGTCTTCCATGGACGAATTCTCCCCAAGTTGATTCGAGAGGCGAAAATATCAATGAACGCCAAGACTGCCGCGCTTGCAATCGCCGCAAGTGTTTGCATCGCTGGTTTCGCTTATTCGAGCGGTCATAAGGCCGGTCGTGTTTCTCAACTGAAAGACACCGTGACATCCTACAACCGCCGCATGGGGATTAATGACAACGCCAACAGCCTCGGCCGCGTCGATCTCTGCCTGGAGCTTGGTGGCCTACTTGATGAATGCGAGCGCTTAGACCGCTGATCTCCTCAACCGGCTGATTTTCAGCCCTCCCACCTTCATTGCCAAACTCAATGACTGCCCATCACGGCAGAAAGGTACTAGCCATGGACCGCAACTTTGCGCGGGCGCTTGCGCTCGTTCTGAAATCTGAAGGCCTCTGGTCAGACAATCCGGCTGACCCCGGCGGCGCCACCATGAAAGGCGTCACGCTCGCCAACTTCCGCCGCTATGTGAAAGCCGATGCTACCAAGGCCGATCTGCGCAAGATCACTGATGCCCAAGTATCGACAGTATACCGGCGGTTCTACTGGGATGCGACGGCTGGTGCCCAGCTTCCCGGCGGTGTCGACTACGCCGTCTTTGATTTTGCCGTCAACTCTGGGCCGGCTCGGGCTGCCAGTACCTTCAGGCGGTTGTGGGCGTCAGGCAGGACGGTCGCATCGGTCCAGCTACAATTGCTGCTGTAAAGGCCAAGCCGGCCGGCGTTGTTATCGACGCACTGTGCGACAAGCGCCTAGGCTTCCTGAAGCGTCTCCCGACATGGAAAACTTTCGGCCGTGGCTGGTCCGACCGCGTCAAGTCGGTGCGCGCCGAAGCGCTGAAGCTGTCAGCTTTGCCCGACACACCGCCCCCAGTGACTGTCGAGGTGAAGGTGCCGGTCGACAAACCTGTTGTTCCTGAAAAGGTCGAACAGAAAGTCATGGAGAAATCTGGGTTCCTTTCCTGGCTGACCGGCCTCTTCGGCTCCGGCGCCATCGGTCTCGGCTGGCTCGCCGGAATGGACTGGCAGGCGGTTCTCGCGGGCGGCGTTGTCCTGCTGGTGTTCCTGCTGGTCCTGCTCCTGCTTCGCTCCCAGATCGTCTCTGCGGTGCGTCAGATCAAAGCGGAGGTGGGCGGCTGATTGGGTCCATCATAGCGATTATCGCCAGTGTCCTCGGCATCAACAGAACACTCGCCGACGTCATCGCGATAGCCGCGACCATCGCCGTCGCTTCGGGCGCGGTGTGGGGCGGCTACGAACTAATAAAGCACTGGGGCGCCGACGAGGTCCGCGCCAAGATCGAGAAGGACAATCAGGATGCGATCCGCAAAGGCATTGATGCCAGCCGGAATTTTGACAACTGCAATTCTGCTGGCGGGTTGTGGGACTTCCGGCGTGAGCGGTGTTCCAGCCCTCCGGGCGGCGATAGGTAGCAGCCTCGCCGAGGCCAAGGGCAAGACCTTCGAGGATCAGAACAAGATCGACCGCACGATGGCGCCGGGGTGCGCCGTCAAGCTCTACACGGCCGCCGAGTGCGACCGCCACACCAAGGCCAGCGCCGTGCGCCGGGCCGAACTGAACTAGCAGGCGAACACTTCGGCGAACAAGAGCCTGGAAATGATGATCGGCGGGCTCTTGGAGGCCACGCAGAACATGCAGCGGGATATCACGGAGATCCGACGCGATATCAAGGACAGCGATTCCCGTGTCGCCCTGAGCTACGAGCAATCCGAACAGCGCGCTGCCGCCAGCCGGTCGAAGATGTATGCCAAAACCGACGAACTGGTCGACCGCGTTGCGGCCACGGAAACCGCTGTAAGCACGCTCAACGACGACATGACGGGCGTTAAAGCGGTCACTGCCGAGGTGACCCGGTGGAAGCTGATGGGGCTCGGCGCTTTGGGCGTTACCGGCATGGCGGCGGCGGCCCTGGCCTCCCTTGTTACCGCCTATTGGCACGACATCTGGCGCGTGCTGCGGGGCGGGTGACGAAAGCCGTACGTTCGCTCATCGCTTTGAAGGTCGCGCCAGGGCAATCGCTTGAGGCATAGCACTACTCAGTTACAGCTCCCCCGTGTGAGCCTCATTGAAGACGTGGAAATGCCCCTTCGGCGCTGACTGGTAGTTCAAAGCCAGCCGTTCATGCCATTTCGCAAAAACGTCCTTGCCCCGGCGCGGATCGTAGCCAACTTGGCTGTAGATCATATCGCGAAGGCGGGAGCCCGCGAGAATGCGGTAGTTGTCGCGGGCTTTTTCCGAGACGTTCACCCCGGCATCGATGGCGTAATATTCCATGATCGCAAGGCTGACATCAGCCGGGTAGCAGTAATGGATCACGCCCCGGTGCGTCACCTCGATATGGGCAGTTGCCGGGACTTTGCCAACTTTTTCAAGGATCGCCTTTATCCGCTGAATGCGGGGCTTTTGATCGACGTCGTTCCACTGACTGCTGATTGTGCCGATGTGCGCGTTCTGCACATCACAAAGAGCCGCTAGCCCGCGTTGATTGAGGTATGGCGTCCCATCTGAAAGAACGCCCATAATAACGCCGTCGATTTCTCGCTCTTTCTCAACAACGAGAGGGAGGTTGGGCTGATTTCCTTTCGGCCCAATTTGGCCGGATTTCATACCTAAACTATTGATGCAACCAGAGATTCTGGTTACCCTAAGTAACACAACCCGAGTGATTCCTAATGCAGTCTCAAACTGAGAACTGCGTGATACCCGGTTTCCACAGGGCTAGTTCCCAACGGCTGAGTAGCGCCTCGCAACCAACCCCGCCGCCACACGTTGACCTATGCAGTTACTCCAGACCTTGCCCGCTGCCGAGAGGTGGCGGGCTTTTTTGTCGAGCGATTGACACGCTGCCCGGTCGAAGGCAAAGAGTGGCACATTGCGGATTGACAAAGGGGAATGTCGATGAAGAAGACCTATCAGAAGCCCGTTTTCACGAAACGTGAGCGGCTGTCGTCGGTAACGGCTTCGCCCAGCTCATCTGTGGTTTCTTCCGGGACCTAATCAAGCGAATTACAGTTTTGGAAAGCCCGCTGGCTCCGGCCGGCGGGCTTTATCATTTTTGGCGTGGTATATTCCGCCGCATGCGAGTTTTGTTCATCGCCTTCGCGGTCCTGTTTTTTATGGCTATCGGCTTTTGGCTGACGGCCAATTTTCTTATCAACAACTCCACTTCGGCGGTGATCATCCAGCCGACACGGGCGCAGCAATAGGAGCGGATATTATTGAAGCCGCGGTGACGACCGCGCCTGATCGTCCCTCGCCACCGCCCCCGTCGTCAGAAGCTTGGCGCCACCCGATAGCAGCTACCCATTCAGGGCCTCAGGTTCGGCGAGGAAGGATGCAGCGATCAGGTCGTCGCCCGCAATCTGGCCGCGACCGTCTTCCATGATGGCTGCAACCTTTTGGAAGGTTTTCATTTCTGCCTCAGTTATGCGTGCCGCCCGCATTTTTGCCTGGAGATCAGCCAGACGCGCCACGAGCGCTTGGGACGTCTCGTCTTCAAGGTTCATCATCTTCATTTGTCCGGTTGAGTAAGCAATTGACCGTTCTGTGCGCGGGCCACTCAAACACAGCTCTGCGCCAAACGTTCCCTATATGGGCTTCGGTCTCAACAACGATGGGACCAAAGTCTCCCCCAGTGACGCAATGGTCCGACATCCGGATCTAGCCGGAACACCTGGATAAAATGATTGTTGTTTCAGTCGTGAAATCGGCACAGCTAGGTCTCTTCCTGTGCTGAAAGGACCCGCGAGCCGCTACAGTGGTTGGCGGGTTCTCTATTTCATGTGCCAGCGCCAGGAGCTTAATTTTGCCGCCCATGAATGATAATCAGCCGCCCAACAGGGTGGTACACCAGCCGCCGCCGGGTTGGCAGAGCGCCGGGGTGCTTCTTGCAGCCGCTGCTCTGGCGTCATCCTTGGCCGCCCTGCTATTGGCATCTTGGATGTCAGGTTGAGGGCTCCCGGAGAGGCCGCAGTCTCCGTTCTGCCCACAACGTTCGGCATCAAAAGTCTGCTCCACCAAAACGAGCAGAGGCTTGTGCTTTGGCCGTTCGTCAAATGACTTGGGGCAAGTCCCGCATGTCTCACAGCGGGCAGAGCCAACCATCAAGAATTATCTAGAATTAGCGGAACCTAATATCGCGCCGACTCTTGTGCCGAGATGAGCGCGCGCGGAATCAACTTTCTCCATCGATGGATGACGAACAACGTTCCGGAGACGACCAAGGCCGACGTGATCGCCGTTGATGAACTCACGCATAAGCTAATAGCCGACGCCAGGTCCTTGGGGATCAAACGGGAAGAAATAGACGAGGAGGTGGACAGCCTCTATCGCACTATCCTCGATGCCATCGTCCACTATGATCCTGGTGTGGCCGAATGAGCGCTCGCGGCTGCATGTTCATCGACGATTGGATCGCGGGCCATCTGCCGGTTACCACAACCGGCGACCCAATCGCGGCCAGCGACCTTGCGGACCAGATGATGGACGCCGCACGAGATGGTGGAATCAAGCCCGACGAGATATATGAAGAGGTCTGGAGCGTATCCGAAGTGATATTCGAGGCGATACGGAAAAGTAGCGTCGCCCGAGCGACCATTAGATAACGACCTATAGCATCATTCTCCAAGCAGCCGAACATAGTGTGCCTCCGGCTGCCCATAGGTGCCATTTGCAGATGCTTTAAGACCATTGCGGTCTCGGATATCCACTTCGCCCCGTCGGGAATAAATGAGACCCCGCCCTTCCAGCACCTGCAACCCAACCGTGACTCCTGGGCGCCTTGCTCCGAGCATAATTGACAGGAACTCATGAGTGATCGCAAGGCGTTCGCCGTGGACCCGATCATCACACATCAAAAGCCATCGCGCCAAACGTTCTTCAAGGTTCGATCGTGCGTTGCTCAGGGCCGTATAGCTGGTCTGGATGTGGAAATAGTGGACATAGCGCAAGAGGAAGAGGCGCAGCGTCGGGCTGTTCGCAAGAGCCTCCTTGAAGGGCTCAGCTCCGATGCGGTAAGCGCTACCGGGCGATTGTACGTAACATTGATGCGCCGCATAGTCAGCGCCCATCACGAGCGCGCCACCGGTCATTCCCTCAAAGCCGACGAGCCCAACCTCTGTTTCTTTTCCTGACGCTGTGGCCACCACGGAAGCAATGCCGTCCTCCGGGAAATAGACCGTCTCGATATTAGAATCGGCCGTCTCCAGATTCATTCTCAGATTTAGAGCACATCGCTCAAGATGCGGTTGCAAAAGCGCTAGGTCATCGGAGTTGAGCCGACGCAGCAATTCGTTTTTATAGGAATCATTCACTAGATTGGTCATAGCTCAATCCCACTTGGGGCAAGAGCTTTCCAATCTCCCTGCCGTCCGCGCCCGTAAAAACGTGCAGACGATTCAATGAAGATACGCCTTGTGGCGCGCGATTGACACTGAAATGCGATTCGATGCACGGCGTCCCCTCAGCCGGCAAATTACAAAACATGGACGTTCAAAGTTAAAGGGTTGGAATCGTACAGAACTCTGCTTAGTACGAAACCGACAATTCGTGATAGGCGGCCAACGCGAGATCGATCAGGCCGAACCTGCAGAACTGACAATTCCCGCAATGCGGATAGCGACGGCATCAAGTCCGCCGTCGTAAATTCTCGTCAGGACGTGTTCCGCAGCTTGAGCCCTTTGGGCAGTGCACCCGAGAAGGTCGCCACCGCCCAACCTTGCCGGCCTATTGGCGACGCAATCCCAAACTCCCCACGATCCGTCGCGTTCAATATGACAGTAGAATCGGTGCTGGTGATTTTCCATGCAACTTAAACCCCCAACGTGCCGTTTGGGGTCCGCTCTATCCTGGAAGGTGGTTAATGGGCGTGCCGCGTTTGCCGTCACTTGCGGCATCCGAATGCCGCTTCCCTGCAGGATTTCCCGAGGAATCATAGCCGGCCCGTGTTGCATTCTCCGGCCGGCGCGGTGCTATATGCTGAGAATTCAGGGGCACAGACCATGATCCACACCCGCGCCGTAGTCTGCGCCCTAGCGCTCACGACCTTTGCCGCGGGTGCGTATGCCGATCAGCCCATGACAGGCAAGATGGCGAAATACATAATCGCTGGGCGTATCCTCAGCAACCGAGTTTGCGACAATGACCGTTTCTATCTGGATGAAGCTCGGCGGCTTCAATCCCTCGCGTTCGATCAGGTCGGCAAGAAACTAGGTTCATTTGAGCAAGGGCAGGAAACCGGGTTAGGCATGCCTGAGAGCGCCTGTGAGCAGCTTTACATCGATGCCGGAAACTGGAGCATGCTTCGCCCGGGACGGCCCTCAGAAGCCGTTGCGGAACAAATCAAATTGCTCGCCGCGATCGATAACAATAACTGCAATTGGGACAATGCGACTAAGGCTGACTTCGATCCACCGAAATACCCTGCGATGGTTCAGGCATCCAAAACATGGTTGGCTGAAAAGGAAATTCATAGCGTCGGTTACGACCGGCTGATCGAACTGCAATCCCTCTATGGATTTGAAACGACTATGGCCTACGTGGACGCCGGCAATTCTTAGGGCGTGTCCGACAAGATGACAGAGATTTGCCCAATCATCGAGGAGTTCGCCAAGTCACTTCTTGGGCGATAATTGGCGCAGGTTTGAGTCATCAGTAGATCAACGTCAGCCGCAGTCCGTTGTCGTCCAGCACGTTCGTTGTCGCGGGTGGCCACTGTCACGCGACACGCTGAAACGACTGAGGGCAGTTGTACGCGACGGACGAGGGCGTTATTGGCGCTTTTGTGCGACTACCTGGATTTGTGCGGTTAGGCAGAGCCCTCGGTCTCGCTTTCCTCATCGAACAGACGCGGCACCGGGAGATAAGCGTTGGCAATGGGCCAATCGCCAATGATGGTCTTGATCAGATCCGATTTCGCCTAGCTGAAATCGATGACGGGCTTTTCGGGAGAGGCCATTTTGCATCACTCGCAACACGGCTAACCAATCGATGCCATCCGCTTGGGACGACAATCTCTCAATGATGATCGAGGGGGAAGCTGGTTGATGTCAGCCCTGGTTGACCAAGGCGGTGATGCGAATGCCCGATTTTCGCGGTTGTTCCGGCCATGCAATGATAGCACAGCGTGACGACCTCTGAACACCCTTTACCGCAGGATTAGCCCGCCGGTTCTATTGATCTGCCTCATACCAACATTGCGCAAAGCGACAATTCAAAATAGGTTCGCACTGCCAATTCAGGAGTGAACAATTGACCGATGAAATTGAACGAAACACAGATCTGATTGAGCTGACGGTCGATATTGTCGCCGCGTTTGTACAAAATAACGCCGTGCCAGTGGCTGGGCTGCCGGATCTTATTTCTTCGGTCAACGCCGCGCTTTCGAAATTGGGCCCGACAGCGGTCGCGGAGCTACCGCCGCTGACGCCGGCCGTGAACCCGAAGAAGTCGATCTTTCCGGATTACATCGTAAGTTTGGAAGACGGTCGCAAATTCAAGTCAATGAAGCGCCATCTGGGTTTGCTTGGGATGACGCCCGAACAGTACCGCACGAAATGGGGTTTGCCTCGCGACTACCCCATGGTGGCGCCAAGCTATGCCGCACAGCGATCGGAGTTGGCAAAGTCGATAGGGCTAGGGCTAAAGCCTGCCACGAAGGATCCCGCCAAGAAAGCGCCGGCCAAGAAGCCAGCCCCAAAGGGTATCAAGGCTAAAGGCGCAAAGCGCAATCTCACAAGGAACGCGTAAAGCGAAGCTGGGGCTTCGTATCTCCGTCATGCAACGCCTAGGGGTGTCACCTTACCCACAGGCTGGGCACGGCGAGCAACGCAGTCGCCGGAGAACCGTCTAACCACTACTTACATTAGGGATATCTTGCAGATCAGCCTTATCTGGGGTATCTAATGGCGGGGGTGGTGTTATATGTACTGGATAATGTTGTTTGCCGGGGTGGGTTGCATTATGGCCTTGTTTGGCCTCTTGGTTCTCAGTGGCCTGGTGGGGGACCCGGGTGCTCACAGGTTCAAGTCCCACAAGGACAAGCCGAACTAGTCAGCTTCCGCGCTACTTGCCTTTAACGACCGACAAGATTGTTGGATCGACATCGAATATCTTACGGGCTCGCGCTGAGAAGAAACCTACCTGAAGCGCATTGCAAAACGCCGCGGCCGACGCGAGTAAAAGCGGGCCCTCCATCAGAACGCCAGCCGTACACAATACGACGGTTGCGAGGCCGGTACCCAAGGTAATGCGAAAAGCAAACTTTTCGTCGCCTAACACCATCAACAAAACTCCTGACGATCCGCCGAGAACATGGCAAACTTGGCCGCAGCCTAAGATCAGCGCTATCCACAAAGAACTTTCGTAGTGTGGGTTCCAAATCTGCACAGCGGCATAGCCGAGAGTCACCAACCCGAAATACATTAAGCAAGTCAGGAGCGTCGAAACACCAACCAATGTTCTGAGAGATCGCTGAAGTCCCACTCGGTCGCCCAGCGTCCAATGCTGTACCGCAGAAGGGGCAAAGGCGGAATTTGCGATGCTGAGCGGCATGATCAGTACCGTCGAAATCCTCAAAGCGACACCATATTGCGCAACTTCTGAGAAGCTAGTGAAGAGCGTCAGCAGAACCATGTCGACCTGAGATAGACCGAACAACATCAAGGTTGTCGCGAGATTCGGCAGAGTACGAAGGATAATCGCTCGTAGGTTTGTCTCTACGTTTGCTGGCTCAGTCCAGCGGCGCGACATCATAAAAATGCTAAAAGCGCCAAAACCCGCTGCCATCGCGAAGCCGACCAAACTACACAATAGGACCTGATGAAGGGTGACGCTGCTGTGTGTCACGAGGGCAAACGCGAGGAAGAGGGCCACAATGGCACTAGGGAAGGCCATGAGGAAAGCCGAACTCCGAATCGAGTGAACCGCTCGAAGCAGTTCGACTTGGACAGACCCCAAAGCTGCGCAGGGAATGGCTACGGCGACTATCGGCAAAATTTCTCCCCATTCGTTGCCTCCGCTGCTTCCGATCCAATGTTCTGCAAGCCAGAATGCCAATGCTGTGATGAGGCCGAAAGAGACAACTAGTCCCTGGATCCTAGCTATAAGATCCCGCGCTCGTCCAAAGTCTCCTTTCGCGGTCGCGGCCGAGACAAGCGCCGGCACAGTAAATGTGAGGCCCAATTGAACCAGGATTGCAAATCCTGAGGTGAGTATCTGAGCAATGAAATAGATGCCGACTTTGTCTGGAGGCAAGGCAAGAGGAAGTAGCAAGGAGCTCGCAAGACCTGCAGCCAATATGCCAACGCGGCCGGCGGCAGCGGCGCCACTAGCTCGCCATATCGAGGGCGCGGAAGCGACCGGAAGATCAATGGAGATGGGGTCGCTCATTGGGAGGCGCTCGGCTAGCCCGGGGACAAAGGGACGAACAGTTGGGAGTAATTGTGGCGTCTGCATGATTGGGCGCCCAATTGCAGTGAATTGGAACCGGGGTTAGTCCAGAAAATGGCGCGCCCACCCTGTCTGGATAAAGTGACCCTTCAGTTCGTCGTAGTTCGAGATGATCTCAGATTGAGCGCCGGTTCTCTGCCTTTTGAAACGGCTTTCGAGAGGTGCATCGCGCAAATTCAGAAATTCGAGGCAGCGCAATACGCCAGAGCCGTCGACCAACTGTTCATATGTTACATGCAAATTGGGAAATTCACTCGCTATCCGGTGCAAAGCGGAGTTGTCGCTTGTCCATTTCTCAAAAGCGGTCAATACATCATTTGGATCTGCATAAAAGTCATTTATTTTTGTCGGCCCGTAGTCCGATCTCCATGAATTATTTAAAGCCGCAAGTCTGTACGAAATATATTGATCCAACAGGTTGTCGCGTGACAAGCGGACAATCTTGTATCCGAATCTCTTGAATGCTTCTACCGCGTCAGTATGCTCCAGCAGAGACAGGTAGGGCATTTTGAAACCGGTGACCCTGCTACCCTTTTTGTGGAGCATCTTCTCAAGATAGCTAGCCACGTCCTTCTGACGGGAGTTTCTGAAAGATATTGTGCGCCGCCTGACCAAGTCGGCGATTAAGCGCGCCGTCGGTGAGAATAGCTCGCCTTCGCACGTTGCATCTGGGTGAGAGTCAAGCAAAGCCTGGAGATAGCTGGACCCCTGTCTCCCCACAAACAAAATCGCGAAAAATGTATGATCAGTCATTGGCAGATAATTGCTACACCGTTCAAAGGCCCATTCATCCTAGACGTCTAGCACCATCCCGAGTATTTGACAGGGCGTAGGATGATTGGATGGATATTTTGCACATCAAATCAGAAACCCAGTGCCTCTATGGGCAACGGCCGAAGCTATTAGCGAGGAACTCGCCGATAAGGCCGCGTGGCTGCACGTCTTACGCGCTGCTTAGACCCATTAACCGCCTGTATTCCGACTCCTTGGCGCGATTGCAAAAGCACGCGGACAGTTCGACATGACGGATAAGACGGGAGAGATGACGCGCAGTTTGGCTTCAGAGGGGGATGCGAGTGATGTCCCGAAAATCGTTCAACAGGAATCCGTGCTCGTCTTCGAATCTTTTGAAGAAACAGCGGCCTTTAAGCTAGGCTGCGCGCTTCGTTCCATCGCAGTGCGCGAACAGGTCGGGATCGTTATCGACATTCGGCTCTGGGATCGTCAATTATTCTACGCCGCGCTTCCGACATCAACGGCGTCGAATGGTGAATGGGCACGGCGCAAGCTTAACGTAGTCAAGCTCTTTCACAAGAGCAGCTATCTCTTAGCCCTACAGCAGCAACGTGAGGATCGCACTTTCCCTCCCGGATACGGTCTGAATCCACAGGATTTCGTTCTAGCCGGCGGGGCTTTTCCAATCCGGGTCAAAGGGGTGGGCGTGATTGGAGCGATTGCGGTGTCCGGCCTCAGTCAACGCAGTGACCATAACCTCGCAGTAGCAGGTCTATGCGAGCACCTTGGAAAGGATGCCAACCTTTTGTCCCTCGGTCCCGAGACATGGAACTAGTCTCTGTTGGCTGCATTCCGTCGTTCCCGCATACGCACCGATACGGGGGCAAACGCGCACCGGGCTATCAGAAGAGCGTGGCTTACGGCTTTGCGAGATAGCAGTGTCCGCGGGTGCCTGGCTGCTGCCAATAATCGTTGAACGGCAACAGCTACTCGTCCCGAACGCCCATGGATCGCAGCCGACAGTAAATTAGCGTTTGCCCTAGTCTCACGCTCCCATTTGCGGAGTTCATCGGGAAGATCCTTCCGTCGGAAGAACGTCTCAATCATGCGCTGCGGTTCTTCTCCACGTTCAAATGGCACAGCTCGGTAGGTGGTCGACGCGCTATGCATACGGAATTCCGCGAGAACCTCTGGCACATGGTAAAAATTACCTTCCAATGCCAAGCGCAGGAAAAAGTCGAGGTCAGGAATCTGCCGAAGGTCCTCTCGCCAGTAACCAGCTCGTTCATAAGCCTCACGTCGAAAAAAGGCCCCAGGGCCCGGCAGGCAGTGCAGGTGTGCGTAGAGAGCACGACGCGAAAATTCCGGCGGCTGTAAGGTCGACCTGAGAGTTGAATGCTCGTCGATAATGTCGAAGTCGGGGTAAACCAAAACTACATCAGTGCGAGCCGACAATTCCTCCACGCAGCGCCGAACAGCTGTTGGGCGCAGACGATCGTCTGCGCTTAGATAGCCGAGGATGTCCCCCGTGCTCATTGCCCATCCTGTGGTCATGGCCGCACTCTGGCCAGCGTTCACTTGACGGTGCAATTTAATTTCAGGACCATAATTCGAGACGAGATCGCTTGTGCCGTCAGTTGAACCGTCATCTACAACTATGATCTCCAAATTTGGATAGTCTTGGGCCAAGAGGCTTTCGATTGTTTCCGCGATGTAGTCTGTCGCATTATATGCTGGGACCACGAGCGACACTTGGGGACCTCTTATCAACGGTCCTCTCCGGTGCGCTTGATCGTCGTCGACAGGGCCTCGATCGCCGGTTGATTTTGTGGCGTATCTACGACGACGTTTGCGGGAGCCCCCCTTTTTGCGATTATTTCTTCAAAGCGAGAAATCAGCTTGTCTACAATCGAAGGCCAGGCAAAAGTCTCCACTATGTAAGATCTAAGCGCTCGTCCCTTCGACGGTAGATCACCACGTTCGGCCAGCATCGAGTGAAGCCCTCCATACAAGCCCTCAACAGTTGCCGGTACGACGTATCCACCACCCACCGTCTCGACTTCATCAAACCCACATTGGTCAGTGAGAAGAACAGGCGTGCCAACGATACCAGCTTCCAGCGCCACGAGTGACATCGCCTCAGCTCGGGAAGGCACGACCAGGAAAAGCGCGCGTCTATATGCCTCGCTCCGTGCGCTCTCGCCTAGATGCCCCGTGAAGACAACCCGGTCGGCGAGGTGGTGCGCATTAACAAAGGATTCCAACGATAGGCGCATGCCAAAGTCTGGACCTGCTACTACCAACCCGATATCCGGATATTCCTGACTCATCTTCTCAAACGCGCTTATAAGAAGATCGGGGCCTTTCACTTCGGCTAGTCGGCCGACGAAAAGGACATACGGCCCATTTGGTCCAGTCTCCATCGCTTCAGCTGCTAAAGGTTGTTCCTCAACCCCGTTTGGAACCACGATGACATTGTCTTCTGGCGATTTGAACCGCTCCAGTATCTGACGGCGCTCCAGGGGGGTGACCGCAATCAGCGTCGCTGCATTCCGAACCATCCGCTTTCCAAAGGCGATGTGGAAGAGATACGGGATCGGCCTAGGGT
Source organism: Mesorhizobium sp. M7A.F.Ca.CA.001.10.2.1 (assembly GCF_003998575.1). Lineage (NCBI taxonomy): Bacteria > Pseudomonadati > Pseudomonadota > Alphaproteobacteria > Hyphomicrobiales > Phyllobacteriaceae > Mesorhizobium > Mesorhizobium sp. M7A.F.Ca.CA.001.10.2.1. The sequence goes on from NZ_RZQY01000096.1 coordinate 12,888, forward strand.
GATTGAGACCGACAAACTCCCCCGCAGCGCTGAAAGTATAAGGCTTCCCGAGCCATCGCGCGAGAAACGCTGTCGCGACCGACAGGAAGTTCCAGTACCCGAGAATATGAATGACATCGGCGTTTCGAACGCTGCGCATTAGCCTAAACGGATTGATTGTCGGGACCGAGAAGCGGAGACGCATCGCACCCGTAATATAAACTTGCATGTTCCTACCATGCAGTTGCCCGACGAGATCCCCGCCTTGCATAGTGACGATCTCGCAACGATGTCCTCTTTGCGTCAGATGGCTAGCAAGCCGCCTTGTTCGCTCTGCTGTGCCTCCTCCTTTTTGGGAATCGAGTGAAACTGTAGTCAGGAGGATATTCATGCGCCCGACATCCGAGTCACCCTCGCAAGATCACTGGCGTAATTGTCCAGCCTGCTGGTGAACGCCTCGGAGACTAGCCCTAATTC
>NZ_RZQY01000970.1:0-1585 GCF_003998575.1 Mesorhizobium sp. M7A.F.Ca.CA.001.10.2.1
GTGCTGCTCGCGATGCTGTGCTTCGGCCTGCCGGTGGCGTCAGGCTTTGCGGGGTCTGCGCCAAGCGGTGTCAGCGTCGGTGTCGAGCGGTCGGGCGAAGTGGCGGCGCTGCTGCGTGTCACCGGCAAGGCGCAAGCGCTGGAGGTTCGTGCCGGCCGTCCGGTCCTGGTCAAGTTCGCCGGCGGCCACCCCGCGCTTCCGGTCCCCGACGCTGTTTTTCTTTGGGCCGAACGGCCATCGCAAAGAGCGATGGTTTCGGGATATGGGGCCGCCTCGGTTCCCGGGGCGAGCACCAACCAGCCGCGCGCACCCCCGACCATCACGGCCTGAGCGGCCCAGGGCCGTACCCCCACCTCATCGCTATTCCTGTTCGCGTCGTGATCGTGCGGCGGCTGTCGGCCGCGCAGCGGTCGCGCGGCGCGTCATTTCCGGATTTTTTCAATGCAACAACGCATCAAGACCTTCAAAACCCTGTCGCGCGCGGCCTCGGCTGCCGCGTTCCTCTGCGTCCAGGCGCTCATCTGCATCGGAACCGTCTATTGGGCGGTTGCCGAGACGCTCGGCCTGTCGGCGATGGCGGCCCTTGTTCTCGGCGGCATCTTCGCCGTGCCGACGGTATTTGTACTGATCACCGCCAGTCGCATGGCCTTCGACGCGGAGACGGATCCGGCGAACCAGTGAGCATATGTCACCCCAGGACAGATCTCGGGTGCGCGATTTGTTTGGCGCGACATGGCGGCCCGCGACCCAAGTGACGACACATTTCTGGGCCAGAAGCCGGTCAAAGCAACTTTTGACGACGAACGGCGTTGCCTCGGCGATGCCGTTCGGGAGACAGGAAATGGATAGACTGCAATTCGAGGTGCCTGTGCGCATAGCGCCTGGACCCGGTCTGCCAGTCGAGGAAATCTATGGCGTCGAACAGGCGCTCGATTTTCTCCAGGACTGGCCTGCGCGCCGTCAGGGCCCGATCTATCAGAAAGCGTTCAACGCCTGCTTCGGCGCCACGGTGGACGTGGTCAAGACCGAGGATGCCTGCCGGGCGTTCATGGCGTTTTGCCGCGCCAGTGGACTGATGGCCAGGGACATGATGACGCCGCGCAAGCGCGGCGGTGAGGCGAGGGCGCTCCAGGCCTGAGGGCTGTGCCCTGTTCGTTGCCCGATTAAAACACCGGCGATCGTATTTGAACGCACGCGGCAATGTCGTGAGCGCGCCGTTGCGCGCGTTTCGTCCCGACGACAGCACCGCACCAAGGTCCGCCCTGTTAAGCTTCCGTTTCCATCTTCCCGGCTACGCCTTTGCTTGTTGGCAATGGTTGATTCGTTGCGTCAGTCTCATGGTTTGGAAGATGTCCCCAGAAAAAGTCCGTGCATTCCCGATCGACCGTCAGGTATTCTTGGTCAGGGAGGTTGCCGCCAAGCTCGGCAATCTGCATGGCGAGACCGCCACCTCGTTCTGGAGAGCCAAGGCGTCGGAGTTGCTCGATCTTGTGGTCGGCTCCGGCAGGGACAGAACAGCAGCCAGCGATGAAGTGCGCAGGTTTTTCCTGGCCGCGCAGCGAGAGATGTCGGCTGATCCGCTCGC
>NZ_RZQY01000971.1:0-1584 GCF_003998575.1 Mesorhizobium sp. M7A.F.Ca.CA.001.10.2.1
GGTCGAACAAGAGATCACCGAGATCGGCGGCGCGGTGCGCACCGCGCTTTCGGTCGAGCCGCGCGATGGGCGGCTTTGCGTGTTCATGCCGCCGGTCGAGGCGCTGGAAGACTATCTCGAACTGGTCGCTGCGGCCGAGAACGCGGCGAAGGCGATCGGCCTTCCCGTGCATATCGAGGGCTACGGCCCGCCTCACGATCCGCGCCTCAACGTCATCCGCGTCGCGCCTGATCCCGGCGTCATCGAGGTCAACATCCATCCTGCTTCCAACTGGCAGGATTGCGTGGCGACGACGACGGCGATCTATGAGGAAGCGCGGCAGACACGGCTTGGCGCCGACAAGTTCATGATTGACGGCCGCCACACCGGCACCGGCGGCGGCAACCATGTCGTGGTCGGCGGTGCGACACCCAATGACAGCCCCTTCCTGCGAAGGCCGGACCTGCTGAAGAGCCTGGTGCTGCAATGGCAGCGCCATCCGTCGCTGTCCTATCTGTTCTCCGGCCTGTTCATCGGGCCGACCAGCCAGGCGCCACGCTTCGACGAGGCGCGTCACGACTCGCTCTACGAGCTTGAGATCGCGATGGCGCAGGTACCGCATCCGGACCGGGGCAACGCACCCTTGCCATGGCTGGTCGACCGGCTGTTCCGCAATTTGTTGACCGACGTCACCGGCAATACGCATCGTTCGGAAATCTGCATCGACAAACTGTTTTCGCCGGACGGACCGACCGGTCGGCTGGGACTGGTCGAATTCCGCGGCTTCGAGATGCCGCCCAATGCACGCATGAGCCTCGCGCAGCAACTGCTTGTCAGGGCGATCATTGCCCGTGCCTGGAAGAGCCCGCTCGATGGCCGCTTCGTGCGCTGGGGCACCTCACTGCACGATCGTTTCATGCTGCCGCATTATGTCTGGGCCGATTTCCTCGACGTGCTCGACGACCTCAAGCTCAACGGCTTCGAATTCAGGCCCGAATGGTTCGACGCCCAGCTCGAATTCCGCTTCCCCTTCTGCGGTCAGGTTCAGCATGCCGGCATCAAGCTGGAACTGCGGCAGGCGCTCGAACCCTGGCATGTCATGGGCGAGCAAGGCGCGATCGGCGGCACCGTGCGTTTCGTCGATTCCTCGGTCGAACGGCTGCAGGTCAAGACCGAAGGGTTGAATCCGGAGCGCCACGCGATCGTCTGCAACGGCCGTATCGTGCCGATGAAGGTGACGGACAACAGAGAGGTCGCGGTGGCGGGCGTCCGCTTCAAGGCCTGGCAGCCGGCATCGGGCCTGCATCCGGCGCTGCCGGTCAACACGCCGCTGGTCTTCGACATCTATGACCGCTGGTCGGGACGTGCGGTCGGCGGCTGCGTCTACCATGTCGCCCATCCCGGCGGGCGCAATTACGACACCTTTCCGGTCAATGGCAACGAGGCGGAAGCTCGGCGGCTCGCCCGCTTCGAACCGCGCGGTCATACGCCATCCGCCTATGTGATCCGTGAAGAACAACCGGCGGAAGATTTCCCGATGACCCTTGACCTTCGGCGGCCGGCAAGACTCTGATCAGCGATGGCAAAGGGGAATCACAAGAGGCT
>NZ_RZQY01000972.1:0-1576 GCF_003998575.1 Mesorhizobium sp. M7A.F.Ca.CA.001.10.2.1
GTGAAAAATAGAAGGCCCAGGCCGGCGCCGCGCTGGTCAGCCACTGGCAGGCGGCGAAGGAGGCAAGGCCGGCAACGCCGATCACGGCTGCGGCCGTTCGCCGGCCCGGCCGCAGCCAGGCGGCCAGCAGAAGCAGCGCCGGCCAGGCCAGATAGAACTGCTCCTCCACCGACAACGACCAGAAGTGGATGAAGGGATTGCTGGTGGCGTCGGCGGCGAAATAGTCGAACGACCAGCGCAGCAGCCACAGATTGATGGAATAGGCGGAGGCGAACATGGCGCCGCGCGAATAGAGCGCCTGCTCCTGCGGCGCCAGGATGAAGTAGCCGGCGGCCAGCGTAACCAGGATGACGAATAAAGCTGCCGGCAGAAGCCGCCGCGCGCGCCTGGCATAGAAGCGCCAAAGGTCGAGCCGGCCGGTCTCGCCGATCTCCTGCATGAGATGGGTTGTTATCAGCCAGCCCGAGATGACGAAGAAGATGTCGACGCCGGCAAAGCCGCCGGGGAGCGCGGTGAGGCCGAAATGGTAGGCGACGACACCGCCGACGGCGAGCGCGCGCAATCCTTGTATGTCCGGCCGGAACGATGCTGCCACGACGGCTCCTTCGTGCAAGGCCCAGCCCCTGCGCAACGTCGGCCGGGCAGGCTGATATCGCAATGCAACAAATTTATCGCAGTGCAACATAGAGCAATTTTATCGCGGTGCAACATAGCAGGAATGGGAAATGGGCCGGCGCGCCGGCCGGGCTTGATCGTTGCGTGGCTTGATCGTTGCGTGGCGGGCTTGTCCGTGCGCCCCGCGGCAGACGCAAAACAGCCCCGCGAAGGGGCTGTTTCTCATCGGGCCGCTGGATTGCTACTTGCTGCCGCCGTTCGCTTTCACGCTGCTGCAGAATTCCGGATGGCTGTTGGCCGCAGTGGCGTCCTTCGCCTCGTCCTCGCAGGCCTTCATCATCGCGGTCTGGTCGTCCGGCGTAAGGGCCTTCCAGGCCTTCACGAAATCGTCGTCGCTGACCATCGTCTTCCTGCTGGAGTCGGTGTAGAAGGGCTGCATCTTGGCCGGATCGTCGAGAGCCGACGTGCCGGTGTCGCTCGCGGCAAGCGCCGTACCGGCAACCATCGAGAGCGTCATCGCGCCGAAACAGATCATCTTGATGTTCATGGCGGTACTCCTCCTGTTGCTTTGGGATCGTCGAAGCAACGATCAGCTGGAAAACGACAGGTTTGGGTGAAAGTTCCGGGGTTTTTTGCGCAAAAATCCCGAAACGAAGAAAAATATAGTCGAAAAACTTGAAACTTTCCCCGATTTTTCCCGTAAGAAGCGAGTTTATCGGGTCTCTCGTGCGAGACTGACCACCAGCCGATCGACACTGGGGTCGTCGAGACTGACGATATGGGCCATCTGCAGCGCTCGCCTCATGCTGATCCTGGCGACGTCCTGCCGCATGATGACGGATACAAAGGCCGGCCCTGATCCGGTGAGGACGATCGCCCTGCCTACCAGAACCGGTTCGGAGATGGGAGCCCACTGCACGGTCATGATTGAGGGCTCGGTGGTCTGGCGCCGGTTGATGCC
>NZ_RZQY01000973.1:0-1573 GCF_003998575.1 Mesorhizobium sp. M7A.F.Ca.CA.001.10.2.1
GCGGCGTGGCTTCATCCGCAACACGCTGAAGGCAGGCCTTTGCGATCTCGTGCCCGGCACGCCTGCCAATCTCGAAATGCTGCGCACGACCACGCCTTACTACCGTTCGTCTTATGTCTTCGTAACCCGCCAGGACGGCCCGGACGTGGCCTCCTTCAACGACCCGCGGTTGCAAGAATTGCGTATCGGTGTTCAGCTCATCGGCGACGACGGCGCCAACTCGCCGCCTGTCCAGGCGCTTGGCCGCCGCGGCATCGTCGGGCACCTCATCGGCTACCCCGTCTATGGCGACTACTCCGCTCCCAACCCTCCGGCGCGCATCGTCGAAGCTGTTGCGAACGGCGAGATCGATCTTGCCGTGGTTTGGGGTCCGCTCGCCGGCTATTTCGCCGAGAGGCAAAAGGTGTCGCTCCGGATCACGCCGGTCACGCCTCGCATCGACGGACCGCAACTGCCGCTAATGTACGACATCTCAATGGGTGTTCGGCGCGAGGACGATGCGCTGCGTGGCGATGTGAATAGCGCGCTTGCCAGACACAAGGCCGAGATCGACGCGGTTCTGGCGCAATACGGCGTACCGCGTCTGGACATGGCCGGGAGTCCGGCGCGATGAGGCAGGCTCTGGCGATGTTACTGCCCTTGACGCTGGCCCTGGTCGCCTGCCAGCGCGAGGAGCGCGACACGCGACCGCAATCGGCACTCGGCTCAGGTGAGCAGCCGACGCCCGTGACCACGTTGGAGCCGGGCGGACAGCGACCCTCCCCCACCGATAACAAGGCGGCGAGCTTCGAGGCCAACGCCTTCCACATGAGCGAGGGCAAACGCCTGTTCGGCTGGTTCAACTGCTCGGGCTGCCATGCCAATGGCGGTGGCGGCATGGGCCCGGCGCTCATGGACGAGAAGTGGCTCTACGGCAGCTCGATCGAAAGCATCCACGCCACGATCCGCGACGGCAGGCCGAACGGGATGCCGAGCTTCGGCCAGAAGATACCCGATGACCAGATATGGGAGCTGGCGGCATATGTGCGTGCACTGGGCGGCAACGCGCCCTCCTCCGCCGCGCCGCAACGCAATGACGGCATGATGGTGCATCCCTCGGAAAACCGTCTGCCGGATGCCGCGACACTGGGCAAATCACCGTGAAGCGCCCGGCCTCGGTGGCCTTCGCCCTCTGTGTCCTGCTTCTTCTGCAGGGATGCGCAGGCTGGCAGTCGGCGCTGGATCCGAAAGGCCCCGCAGCCGGCGAGTTGGCTTGGCTGATCTGGTTCTTCACCGCGCTTTGCGCGGTTGTGTGGGTGCTGGTGATGATCGCTCTCGCAGCACCGCTGGTTATGCGATCGCGTCCCGGCGATGAACCCCTCTTACTCGACGAAGCGGCCGAACGCCGCAAGATGCGCGTGGTCGCGTCCGCCGTCGGGCTGACCGCCATCATCCTGATCGGACTGACGCTGCTAAGCTTTTTCGCCAACAGGACGCTGGCTGCGATAGGCTCGGAGGCTGTGCTGACAATCAGGGTGACCGGGCACCAGTGGTGGTGGGAGTTGCGCTACGAGGATGCTACGCCGAGCCGTAT
>NZ_RZQY01000974.1:0-1569 GCF_003998575.1 Mesorhizobium sp. M7A.F.Ca.CA.001.10.2.1
ACTCTACTAAGTCCCTTATTTCCAGTGGTGTGAAGCATGCCAGTTAGCCTGTCGAAGCGTGACGACATCAACCTCGACACTGTTTTCCGCGTCGCCTGGAAGAAGGACACGGTGGCGATCGGCGAGAAGGCCTTGCAGCGCATCGCCGAATGCCGCGCCTCGTTTCTCAGGCTGATCGAATCCGATCCGCCACCGGTCATCTATGGCGTCACAACCGCCATGGGGGAATTGGCAAGCCGAAAGCTCGAACCTGACGAGCGTGATCGCCATGCGCGCATCAAGGCGTTTGCCGCCGCCACCTCGTTCGGCGATCCCTTGCCGGATCGCGTGGTCAGGGCGATCGTGCTTGCCCGTCTGACGAATTTCATCGAGGGCAACGCCGCCACAACGCCGCGCATCGCGCTAGCCGTGGCCGCAATGCTCGACGGGGAGCCGATGCCTGTCGTGCCGGCCTCCGGCCAGGGCGGCGCCGGTGAGATCCTGGCGCTCTACCCCTTGTTTGCAGAACTTTCGACGCGTTTCGACCTCGAGGTCAAGGAACGGGGTTCGCTCATCAACGGCTCGCCTTGCGCTGCCGCTCTGGTGGCAGACGCAGCGCTCGCGGCGCGCCGCCGGATCCGCATGGCGCACCAGGTGTTCGCGCTGTCGATCGAGGCGTTTCGTGCCCCCCTCGAACACTATGACGCCGCCCTCGACACGCTCTGGGGCGATGAGCATGAGGCCGCGGCCCTGCAGGGTTTGCGGGAATTTCTGGTTGGCGCCGGCGACGGGCGGCGCAACTATCAGGCGCCGGTCAGCTACCGCATCGTGCCGCGCGTCCTCGGCCAGGCGCATCGTGCGTTGTCGTCGGCCGAGCGGGCGGCCAATGTGTCGCTGGCCTCTATATCGGACAATCCGGTCTACATCCCGCCCGACGATGCACATCCGCTCGGCCGCTGCATCTCGACCGGCGGCTATCACAACGCCATGGCGACGCCGGCGTTGGACGATCTGGCGGCGATATGGGCCGATATCTGCCTGCTCTGCGACCGCCACGCCTCGAAGCTTCTGAACGGCAAGGTGTCGCTGCTGCCGGATCTGCTGATGACCGGACGTCACTCGGCCGACAGCGATGGCCATGGCAATGTCGGCTACGTACCGATGGCAATCACCGGCTATCTCGAACAGGCCAAGCTGGCAGCGCAACGTACCTTCATGCCGGGCACGGAATCAGCGGGCGCGGGGCAGGACGACGTCGCCACGACGGCATTCTTCGCATGGACCAAGGAAGCGACCGCCGGCCGCTGCGTCGACGCGGCCATGGCGATGCTGGCGATGATCGCCTCGCAGGCGCTGCACGTCACCGAACGGACGCCGCCGCCGGCACTGCGCTCCTTCGTCGATCAAATCAGAGCTATCGTGCCGCCTGTCGGCGCCGATCGCGTGCTGGGGCCGGAGCTTGCCAGGTTGGCGGAATGGTTCACTGAGAAGGTGTTCGAGGCGTAGAGATGCCGACAAGCTGTAGCCGGTGAAATTGGTGCGCCTGAACGGATGAAATTCGAACCGGTCCTCCTTCGCCAAGGCTTCGGA
>NZ_RZQY01000975.1:0-1568 GCF_003998575.1 Mesorhizobium sp. M7A.F.Ca.CA.001.10.2.1
AATCAGCACCATAGCCAAATATGTACCATAGCTGAGGGCACCGAGTCAAGAAAAAATTCCTATCGTGAAAAGCTGCCGGCACAAATGGGCACCGCCGGCCTGGGCGCAGTCGGAGGCGTCCACCGTCCGGTCTTTTCATTCCAGCCGCCATGTTCTATGTCTGCCGGCCAGCGCGGGGGCGCGTCTTGTCAACCACAAAAGCATCCGGTACGCCCCGTTCATGACAGTTACCGTTCGTTTCGCCCCGTCGCCGACCGGCCGCATTCATATCGGCAATGCGCGCACGGCTCTGTTCAACTGGCTGTTTGCCATGAACAACAAGGGCCGATTCATCCAGCGCTTCGACGACACCGACATTGCGCGCTCGAAGCAGGAGTTTTCCGACGCCATCCTCTACGACCTGCATTGGTTGGGCATTTTTCCCGACGCCACCGAGTACCAGTCGCGGCGCTTCGATATCTATGACGCGGCGGTCGAGAGGTTGAAGGCGGCAGGCGTTCTCTATGCCTGCTATGAAACGCCGGAGGAACTCGATCTCAGGCGCAAGGTGCGCCGCACGCGCGGCCTGCCGCCGGTCTATGGCCGGGAGGCGCTGACGCTGACGCACGAGCAGATCGCCGAGTACCAGGCCGATGGCCGCCAGCCGCACTGGCGTTTTCTCCTCCCCAATTTCTCAGGCGATCCACAACAGCCGGAACGCACCGAAATCCACTGGAACGACCTGGTGCGCGGCGAGGAAACCGTCGATCTGGCTTCGCTTTCCGATCCGGTCCTGGTGCGCGAGGACGGCACCTATCTCTACACGCTGCCTTCCGTCGTCGACGACATCGAGATGGGCGTCAGCCATGTCATCCGCGGCGACGACCACGTCACCAACACCGGCGTGCAGATCGCCCTGTTCCAGGCGCTGGCTGCCGAGCCGCCAGTGTTCGGCCACCATAATCTCCTGACCACCGCATCGGGCGAGGGCTTGTCGAAGCGCACCGGCGCGCTCTCGATTGAAAGCCTGCGCGAGGACGGCATCGAGCCGATGGCCGTCGCATCATTGGCCGTCCTGGTAGGCACTTCGGAGAATGTCGCGGCGGTGCCGACGATGGGCGAACTCGCCGAACGCTTCGATCCGGCGGCGACATCGAAATCCGCCGCCAAGTTCGATCCGGACGAGCTGTTCGTGCTCAACCGGTCGCTGCTGCACCACATGCCGTTCGCCGAGGCACAAGACCGTCTGATCGTGCTCGGCGTCTCCGGCGAGCAGGCCGAACCGTTCTGGCTGGCGGTGCGCGGCAATCTCGACAGGCTGGCCGATGCGGTCAACTGGTGGCGTATCCTGCGCGACGGACCGCAGGAGAAGCCGGAATTTTCCGGTGACGACCGCGATTTCCTTCGACAGGCCTTCGATCTGCTGCCGGAGGAACCCTGGAGCGCGACGATCTGGAAGGACTGGACGGGCAAGATCAGGGAAGCGACCGGCCGCAAGGGCAAGGCGTTGTTCATGCCGCTCAGAACAGCCCTTACCGGACTGCCTTCGGGGCCGGAGCTTGCAGATCTATTGCCGCTGATGGGTCGGG
>NZ_RZQY01000976.1:0-1568 GCF_003998575.1 Mesorhizobium sp. M7A.F.Ca.CA.001.10.2.1
TCGTAGCGCAGGCCAAAACCCACGACGCGCCGGTTTGCCAGATGGCCATGGAAATCGAACGCCTCGAAAGGCAGGCCTTCGAGATGCCGGGCGAGTTCGGTTTCTTCTTGCGCGGTGATAAGATCAGGCTGGTAGAGGAAGCCTTCCGGCAGGTCGTCGGCAGCACCAAAGAGATCGTGCTGGAGCCCGGATGAGCCGGAGCCGAGTGTTTTCGATTTGGGTGCCGCCATCCCAGCTAGATGGTGAAGGCCAGCCCGCCTGGCAATATCGGAACCGAGCCAGCATCTGCACCCCACCCTGTGGACATCACCGCATCAAAGCCTGCCAATCCGGAGATTATCGGGGTGACGGTATTCTACTCAGGATTTCGCGGGCATGCCTTGAATGCGACCGAGGGAGGTTGCATGCATGTACGTACGGTTCTTACCAAACCGCGAGCCTTCGTTGCCAGTTGCTTGTCAGCAACTAGATTGGCAACGCGGCATCCCCAAAAAATGCCGCGGTGGCCGACGCGGGTTTAGGCAACGGTGTCTCACCGGCACCATCGCGTCGGCCACTTGAAATGGTCCTTGGCGGCTCAGTGGCGGAGAAGCCTCTGTTGGCCCAGCGCTCAAGCGCGAGGCCGTTCCTGCCTCGCGGGATGATGCGAGCCCAAATCTCCGATTAGCCGGCGATACTGGGTTTCAGGTGGACCATAAGAATCTCGCGCCAACTTTATGAGACCATCTCGATCGCGGATCGTGATCTCTCCGCGGCGCGCTCGGATATAGCCGTAACTCTCGATCATCTGCAGACCGACGGTAACCCCCGGACGCCTGACACCAAGCATGATGGACAGAAACTCATGGGTTATCATAAGTCTGTCGCCGACAGTGCGGTCGCTGCACATCAAAAGCCATCTCGCCAGCCGGACTTCCAGGCTCTGCCGTGCGTTGATCGAAGCCGTATAGCTTGTCTGAACATGAAAATATTGGACATAGCGCAACAGGAACGACCGCAACGTAGGACTGTTCTCCAGGGCTTCGACGAATGGGGCAGCCTCTATCCGGAGCGCCTCGCATGTCGACTGGACGTAACAATCAAAGTTCGCCTGGTCGTCCCCCATGATCAGGGCCGAACCCGTCATTCCTTCGAACCCGATGATTCCGACTTCCGCTTCGGTCGCTGGCGCAGTCCGCGCCACCACCGAGGCCAGTCCGCTTTCCAGAAAATAGACGGCTTCGATCTTCTGCCCCGCATTCTCCAGTGGCGCGCGCACCTCCAGGAAAACGCTCGCCAGATGCGGCCTTAGCCGCGCGAGATCGTCCGCGCTCATGCGGCGAAGCAATTCGCTCTTGGCTTGCAGTATCTGGTAATCCACGAGACTCTTTTCCCTTGGGCAAGAGCACTGGGATCTCTTAGCCGGCCGCGTCCGTCTAACGAGCGGACGGTAACGAACCATAGACCTCGTCTCGCGCAGCACTAGACGAGCCGGCGCGTTGGTATGAAACCGACAGTTACTGCTGAAAACTCGAAGGCCTTGTTGGCTGACCATCTTTCGCCAGCAAACGAGCCTCCCGCAGGATAGA
>NZ_RZQY01000977.1:0-1567 GCF_003998575.1 Mesorhizobium sp. M7A.F.Ca.CA.001.10.2.1
ACCAATCCCTTCCTGCGCTGGCACGATCCGGCGATCCGCAAGCATCTGGGGCTGGAGAAAGCTTCGGACGCCGAGGTCTTTGCCGAAATCCGCAAGCGCAAGGACAATTTCTAGGCCCGGTGGTATCGTCGCCATGACCAGCTCCGCAGAAATTATCGCGACGCTCGGGCTGAAGCCGCACCCGGAAGGCGGCTGGTATGCCGAGACCTTTCGCGATGGCACTGGCGGCGCGCGCGGCCATTCGACGGCCATCTATTTCCTGCTTGAGGAGCATCAGGTTTCGGCCTGGCACCGGGTCAAGGACGCCGCCGAGGTCTGGCATTTCCATGCCGGCGCCCCGCTGGCACTGGCGATGTGGGAGGAAGGCAGTACCGTTGTGGAGCAGGTGCTCGGCATCGATCTCGCAGCCGGTGAGCGGCCTCAGATCGTCGTGCCGGTAGGCTGGTGGCAGTCGGCGCGCAGCCTGGGCGAATGGACGCTGGTCGGCTGCACCGTCGCGCCGGGCTTCGAGTTTGCCGCCTTTGAGCTGGCCGAACCCGGCTGGCAGCCGAAACAACCCTAACTCAATAAGAACCCAAATTTAGCAGGAACCCAAGTGTCGTCGCGAGCTGGGCGGCGTAGTACAGCGCCCAGACGGCGAAGCGCATCCAGGCGCGGTGGGGCGAGATGGCGGCGACAAGGAATTTCTCGGTGGCGAGCAGCCCGTCCGATACCATGAACAGCACGGCGCCACCGATCACCCACATATTGCTTGTTGTCAGCGCCGAGATGCCCATTGCCAGGATCGCGGCGATATAGACGGTGATCGGGATACCCAGGCCGGGACCGACGCGACGCCACAGCGCCGCCAGCATGATGACCACGAACACCGCCATGGCGAGCCCGATCGCTCCGCGCCACGGCTCGGCGCCAAGCACTCCCAATCCGCCACCGCTGCGCAGGAACAGCGCGACATAGACGATGTGGGCGACGAGAAAACTGGCCAGCCCGCCGAGAAAGGCCTTTTCGCCGTCGCGCGACAGGAAGGCGTCGCCAGCGGCGCTGAGTGCGAGCGCGGCGACCAGCAGCAGCGGGCCGCCCTGCAGTCCGGCCAGCACGGCAAGCATCGCCACGGCAAGCGTCTTTGCCGCCGAGCGGGCGAGCGTCGGCGGCATGCCTAGCGTGAACGCATAGATCACCGCCGCCGCCAGCGAAAAGATCAGTGTCGCATTGGCATTGGCGTCGATGCCGCCCGCAAACGGCATCGTCATGCCCGGCTCCGCCTTTGGATGCCCTGGGCTCCGCCTTCGGATGACCCGGCTCGGCTCTCGGTCGCCGCAGGCTTGCGCAGGAACAGGGATTTTGCGGCGAGCACCGCGCCACCGGTGATGAGCACGCAGGCGGCGAGGATGCGCAGCGACGGCTCGGCGACGCCGGCCGCGATCAGCACCAGCGTCGACAACAGCGGTGCGGCGTAGCTTGCGGCACCCAGCACCTGGATGTTGCCGCGTTTGACGCCGATGTCCCAGGCATAGAAGGCAGCGCCCACCGGCATGAGGCCAAGACCAAGCACCGCCAGCCACTGACC
>NZ_RZQY01000978.1:0-1564 GCF_003998575.1 Mesorhizobium sp. M7A.F.Ca.CA.001.10.2.1
AGGGTGATCGGTCTGATAATATCGGCAAACATGAGGTTCTCTCACGATGCCACCCGCCAAAACCTTTCTAGCAAAGGACGGCTGTTTTGCAAGAAAGGGGGCTCCCCTTCTCCCCTTGTGGGAGAAGGGACAACCGTCCCCCTCACCTTCTCACCCGCGATTTCAGCCACCGGTCGAACGCCACCGCCAGGATCAGGATGAGCCCGATGACGATGCTTTGCGTATAGGACGAGACGTTGTTGAACTGCAGCCCGTTCTGCAGCACGCCGATGAGCGCCGCGCCGACCACCGTACCGCCGACCGAGCCGATGCCGCCGAACAGCGAGGTGCCGCCGATGACGACGGCCGAAATGACCGTCAGCTCGTAGCCGATACCGGCGACCGCTTCCGAGGAATTCAGCCGCGCCGACAGCACGAAGGCCGCGAGGCCGGCGAAGAAGCCGACGATGACATAAACCGAGACCAGAATACGGTCGACGCGCAGGCCCGACAGCCTTGCCGCCTCGGCATTGCCGCCGACGGCGTAGACAGCGCGCCCGTAGCGCGTGTAGCGCAGCACGATATGGCACAGGATGGCGGCCGCGGCGAAGATCAGCGCCGGCACCGGCACGGGGCCGATCAGCCCGGTGCCGAACCAGCGCATCGAGGCGTCGAAGCCCGAGATCGGGCCGCCGTTTGAGATGGTCAGCGTCAGCCCGCGAAACACCGTCAGCCCGCCCAGCGTAACGACGAAGGGCGGCACTTTCAGCCGGGTGATGACAAGCCCTTGCACCCCGCCGGCAGCAGCGCCCACAACGACGGCGGCCAAGAGTGCTGCGAACCAGCCGAATCCTTGCGTGCCGCTCGTCGACAGCGACAGCGTGTTGGCGGAGCCACCCTTGGCGACCACGGCGGCGACCATACCGCAGAAGGCGAGCAGCGAACCGACCGACAGGTCGATGCCGGCGGTGAGGATGACGAAGGTCATGCCGAGCGCGATCAGCCCGGTGATCGAGATCTGCCTTGTGATGTTGAACAGGTTGATCGGGTCCATGAAGCTCGGCTTCAGCACGGTGAAGACGATGATCAGCGCCACCAGGAACAGCAGCGGCCCGAAGCTCATCAAAAGCCGCGCGAAGTTGATGCCGCCGCGCTGATCCTGTTCCCCCGCCACGCTCATAGTGTCTCCTTGCGGTCGAGTGCCATCAGTTCCATCAGTCTTTCCTCGTTTGCCTCGACGCCCGGCATCTGGCCGGTGATGCGGCCCCGGCGCATGGTGACGATGCGGTCCGACACTGCAAGCACCTCGGGCAGCTCGGACGAAATCATCATCACCGCAATGCCGCGCGCCGCAAGCTGCACCAGGATCTGGTGCACCTCGGTCTTGGCGCCGACATCGACGCCGCGCGTCGGCTCGTCGACGATCAGCACTTTCGGATCGCGCGCCAGCCAGCGCGCCAGGATCACCTTCTGCTGGTTGCCGCCCGACAGGCCTTCGATAGCCTGCTCGGCCGAAGCCATGCGGATCGACAGCATTTTGCGAAACCCGGACAGCGCATCGCGCTCGCGCCGCTCGGCCATGAAG
>NZ_RZQY01000979.1:0-1551 GCF_003998575.1 Mesorhizobium sp. M7A.F.Ca.CA.001.10.2.1
GCCGTATCGAGCCGCCGGCAGCTGTACGCTGGCCGGCCAGCGCTTCCGCCAGTTGCTTCTGGCCGTTGCCGTCGATGCCGGCAATGCCCAGGATCTCGCCCGGGCGGATGTCGAAGGAGATCGACGACAGGCCCGGCGCATTGTCCGTCGGCGCGACCGCCAGATCTGCGACCTGAAGCAGCGGGGCCGCTTCTGCTCGGGCAGTGCGGACCGGACGCTCGACGGCTTCCGGATCATCCTTCTGCTTGCCGAACATCAATTCCACGATCTCCGAGACGATCTCCTGTTCGCCCAGCGCGCGAAACCGCTCGGGCGGGATCTCGCCGACCTTGCGGCCGAGCTTCAGCACCGAGATGCGATCGCCGAAGGCAGCCGCCTCCTTGAGCTTGTGGGTGATGAAGACGATCGCCAGGCCCTGCTCGACAAGGCGGCGCATCAGTGCGCCGAGTTCGTCGATGCCTTTCGGCGTCAGCATGGAGGTGGACTCGTCAAGGATGAGCAGCCGGCTGTTGCGCAGCATCGCGCGCAGAATCTCGACCTGCTGCTGCTCGCCGAGCGACAACTCCGATACCTTGGCTTGAAGCTTGACGGTGATGCCGAGCGTGCCGGTGATCTCGGCGACGCGCGCCGCCAGTTCCTCGGTCCTGGGGCGCTGCCACCACGGCCCGCCAAGCAGGAGATTTTCCGCCACCGTCAGCGTCGGCACCAGCATCATGTGCTGGAATACAGTGCCGATGCCGAGTGTCAGCGCATGGCGCGGCGAGGTGATCGGCGTCGGTTTGCCGTCGACCAGTATGCGTCCTTCGTCCGGCTGCTGCAGGCCGGACAACATGCCGATCAGTGTCGATTTTCCAGCGCCGTTCTCGCCCAATAGCACATGCACTTCGCCCGGGCGGATCGACAGGTCGACGCTGTCATTGGCAACGATGCCGGGGAACCGTTTGGTCACGCCTTCAAGCGCGACGATGTCGCGCCCTGCAACGGACGATGAAGAAAAACCGCTCATGAAAGCCCAGCACCAAAAAAACGGGAATCGTCCGGAGGGGTGAACGGATCACCCCTCCGGCAGCCGGCCGTGATCGCCTTACTGGGCGACGCTGGTCATCAATGCCCTGACGGCGGCCGCGTCATAGACCGGCTCAACCTTGATCTTGCCGGAAATGACGTCCTCGCGCAGCGCCTGGATTTCCGTCCAGGCATTGTCCGGGATCGCAGCGGTCTTCAGCAGCTTGACCGAGTCGTCCTTGAGGCCGATCGTATAGTGTTTGGTGCCGAACGTGTCGGCCTTCAGGTCGGCAATCATCGCCGCATAGACCGGCTCGATGTTCCACACCACCGACGACAGCAGGAAGCCCTTGTCGATCGGTGACTTGTCGCCGATGACGTCGATGAAATAGACCTTGCCGCCATCGGCTGCCTTGGTCGTCTCGACCGCCTGCAGCATGCCGAAGCTCGAACCGTTGCCTTGGCCGAAGATGATGTCGGCACCCGATGCGATCACGCTTTCGGTGACGCGCTTGCCGCCGGCCGCGTCGCTGTAGGCGGCAGGGC
>NZ_RZQY01000097.1:0-13292 GCF_003998575.1 Mesorhizobium sp. M7A.F.Ca.CA.001.10.2.1
GGCATAGCCGCCTTGCGCGAAGTCGCGCATTCCGGATCCCGCTCGCCAGGAAATGGCGTACCGCCAGTCGGCGGCGACGCTCAACCTTTTGCGCGCCTTCGCGCAAGGCGGCTATGCCAGCCTGGAGAATGTGCACCGCTGGATGCTCGGCTTCGTCTCCGACAGTCCGCAGGGCGAGAAATATGAGTCTCTTGCCAACCGTATCACCGAGACGATGGACTTCATGAAGGCCGTCGGCATCACTTCGGAAACCAACTACGCGCTGCGCGAGACGGATTTCTACACCAGCCATGAGGCGCTGCTGCTCGGCTACGAGGAGGCACTGACGCGCGTCGATTCGACCTCCGGCGACTGGTACGCCACGTCAGGCCACATGATCTGGATCGGCGACCGCACCCGCCAGCCCGATCATGCGCATGTCGAATATTGCCGTGGGATCAAGAACCCGCTCGGGCTGAAATGCGGTCCTTCGCTGACGCCGGACGGCTTGCTGGAGCTGATCGACCTGCTCAATCCCGAGAACGAGCCCGGCCGGCTGACGCTGATCGCCCGCTTCGGTTCCGACAAGGTCGCCGACCATCTGCCGAAGCTGGTGCGCGCGGTGCAGAAGGAAGGCCGCTCCGTGGTGTGGTCGTCGGACCCGATGCACGGCAACACGATCGAGGCCGCCGGCTACAAGACGCGGCCGTTCGACCGCATTCTCAAGGAGGTCCAGACCTTCTTCGAGGTGCACCGCGCCGAAGGCACGCATCCGGGCGGCATCCATGTCGAAATGACCGGCAAGAACGTCACCGAATGCACCGGTGGCGCGCGCGCCATCACCGCCGAGGAATTGCAGGACCGCTACCACACCCATTGCGATCCGCGCCTTAACGCCGACCAGGCGATCGAACTGGCCTTCCTGGTCTCGGATCTGTTGAAGAAGAGCCACCCGGTGCAGCACAAGCAGGCGGTCAACGGCTGATTTTCGCGCAGTCCGAATAAGATCCACGAAAGGGCGTCCGAGAAATCGGGCGCCTTTCATGTCTGCGCTAGTCCAGTGTTCCCGGCACCAGCGGGCAGGGACTGTCAGTCCTTCTTGTAGAGCAGCCAGCTCTTGCCGGCCCGGCCTGCCATCGTCGAGTGCTTGGTGACCCGGTTGCGGCCGCTGACCTTGGAGCGATAGAGCGCCCGGTCGGCCTTGGTGTAGAGATCTTCGGGTCCTTCGGCTTCGGACGCCATGCAGATACCCATCGAGACGGTGACGGTGCCGTAATTCGTGCCGGTCTGGCTGCTGGTGAACGGCGTCTGCTCGATCAGGGCGCGAATGCGCTCCGCAACGTCATAGGTGGCGTCCTCGCTGGCGCCCTCGATGATCAGCGCGAACTCCTCGCCGCCGGTGCGGGCGACGAACATGTCGCCGCGAATGCTGGTCTGGAAAATATCGGCGATGCTCTGGATGATCTTGTCGCCGACCGGGTGGCCATAGCGGTCGTTGATATCCTTGAAGCGGTCGATGTCGACAAGAACCAGGGCGTTGAACAGGATACCCCTGTTGCTGTTGTAGATCCTGGTGATCTCCTTGTCGAAGGCGCGCCGATTCCAGATATGCGTCAAGGGATCGGTGTCAGCCAGGCGCTTGTACTCCTCAAGCTTCGACTTGACGCTTTCGAGTTCGGCCGTCTTGTCGCTGAGCGTCGAGGCCACCTGCCGGCCGTGATCGATCGTCGAATTGGTGGCAACCGCCATGGCGTTGGCGATCTTCTGCAGGAGATCCTGAGAGAGAAGGCTGCGTCCGCTGAGGCCGCTCGATGTCTCATCGAGGATCCTGCCGTATTTCTCGATGTGGCTGCGCTCGCTCCGCAGCAGCGAAGCAACCTCCTCGAGCTCCCTGGCAATGACGTCTCTGGCATGCTCTACGATGCCAGGGCCATGGTTGTGGGCAAAGAAAGTGCGCCCGATCTGGTCCAGTTCATCCTGTGTCGGCCGGCTGGCCAGCGAAACGACGGCCAGGCTGAGTTCGCGATTGGTGCCGCTCAGGGCCTCATAGAAGATCTCGTAATTGCGCGGCAGGCCGAGCACGCCCAATTGGCGCATTGTCGCGACAACAGTGGCTGCGATGTCGGTGCTTCGTTCGGTCGGGACAGCTGCCGGCTGCATCTTGGTTCTTCCCCTCGGATCCTCCGCGGAATTCGCGGTTTCCCTTTGTCGCCGAGCCCTGGGGAATGCGACCGACGCTTCGAACAACTTGCGAAGGGATGCGTCCCCACCCACGGCCTTCGCTTGCAGGTGACCATAAATGCGCCGTCGCTAAAGTTTCCTTAACTGGCAGAGGTTCAGCGGGTTTTCTCTGTCTGCGGGCTGTAAAAGCCTTAGTCCGTGCGTCCAACAGTTGGAAACAACGCCGGTGCGGCGGCTTGAATTCGCGATTCGCGCATCGCACTCTTGAAAATGAAACCGAATTTCGGATTCTCCACGCCAGCACATGTCGCATTTGCTTGCGTGCTTGCGCGGCAAAGCTGGAATCCTAAGCCATGCCCGGCACTTTTCTTCAAGGAGGATCGACGTGAGTGATGGTCACCAGGGATCGTGTCTGTGCGGAGCCGTCCGCTTCAGAACGAACGGGGCGCTGCGTGGCGTCGTCTATTGCCATTGCTCGCAATGCCGCAAGCAGAGCGGACATTTCTATGCCGCGACCAATGTTGCCAACGCCGACATCGTGATCGAGGGCACGGAAAGTATCACCTGGTACGAAGCCTCTACCTTCGCCAGGCGTGGGTTCTGCAAGGCATGCGGATCGGTGCTGTTCTGGAAGCCGCGGGACCAGGACTACGTTTCGGTCATGGCGGGATCGTTCGACAAGCCGACAGGTCTTGAGGGCGAATGCCATATCTTCGTCGGTGACAAGGGCGACTATTATTCGATCGACGACGGGCTGCCACAGTTTGAAAAGTCGACACCGTCCATACCGGTTGCTGAATGAATCTTGGACAAGTCACCTTATTCCATTGATCTGGCCAGCCATTGCATTATCCCGTGCCGGTGATTCGCAAAGGGGTTTGGCATGCAGCGGCTGATCGATGCTTATTTCAATTCGGTGCGGGCGTTTCGCAAGCTGGCCACCAGCGAGAAGGCTTTCCAGCAGGAGCTGATGCTGCTGGCGCTTGCCTTGCCGCTCGGCTGGTTCGTTTCGATCTCGTGGCGCGGTTATGCCTTGCTGATCGGCGCCGTGTTGCTCTTGATCATGGTCGAAGTGCTTAACACCGGCATCGAGGCGGCATGCGACGCTTTCAGCCGCGAGTTCAATGTCGATATCCAGTTGGCCAAGGATTGCGGTTCGCTGGCGGTGCTGATTTCGGTACTCATCGTCGCCGGCGTCTGGGGCATTGCCATTATCGAGCGGATCACCGGGCTACCGATCTAGCCTTTCGATGCCTATATGCCAGTCACCAAAGGAGACTGTCATGGCCGGGGCCGCCAATTTTCTGCTTCTCGAACGCGTGGGCCTGCCGGATGATCTGCGCTGGCTGGCCGAGAAATATCCGCGTGAAAACTGGCAGGATCATGCCAATATCCACGGCATCGCCAATATGTGGCTGCAGCGGCACGACATGTTCCGCGAACTTGGCGGCATGCTGGCCAACGGCATCGGCGACTACCGTGAGGGACGGCTGACGGCGCCTGATTTCGCGCGCTGGTTCGCGCCCCGCCTCAATCATTTTCTAGGCAACCTCGACGGTCACCACAACGTCGAGGATTATCAATATTTCCCGGTCTTCGCCAAGGCCGAGCCCCGTTTGAAGCACGGCTTCGAGATACTCGATGCCGACCATCACACCATCCATGAAGGGCTGGAGCGTAATGCCGAGGCGGCCAATGCGTTCATCAAGACGCTTCAGGAGAGCGAAGACAGACAGCGCTTCGCCGCCGACGCCTATGCCGACGAAAACAGCCGGCTGATCGCCATGCTGACAAGGCATCTTGCCGACGAGGAAGACCTGATCATCCCGCTTATCCTCGATCGGGGGGACCAGGCGCTCGGCGTGGATTGACGATCAGCCCTCCCTGGCGCGTTCCTTGCTGGCGATGTGACGGGCGACGAGCCATGCCAGAACGGCCACGGTCAAGCCGATGCCAAGCCCGATCAGCAACCGTTCGTGATGCATCAACGCCTGGCCGATGACGTGCTCGGCGCCAAGTCCAAAGACATAACCGATCGTGCCGAACAGCACCGCCCAGACCGCCGATGAAAGCGCGTTGAGGATGACGAAGCGCGGCGCAGCGATGTTGGAAAGCCCGGCTGCAATGCCGCCGACGAGGCGCATGCCGTAGATATAGCGGTTGGACAGCACGAAAATGTCGGGATGGGTGTTGAGCAGCCGAAAGGCGCGGCGGAAGCCGGGCCGTTTGCGCAATCTGACGACATAGGGATGGTCGGCGAAGCTTCGTCCGAGGATGAAGAAGAAAGTATCGCCGACGAAGGCGCCGAGCGCCGCCGCAAGAACCGCGTGCCACAGGACGAAGACCTGCTGGTGGGCGAAGAAACCGCCAAGAATGGCGGCACTTTCGCCCTCCGCGACGCAACCGATAAAGACCGCGAGCAGCCCGTATTGTTCGATGAAATGATGGATCGCGTCGGTCATGAAGCCGACTGCTGCGAAGACAGCCTTTCGTCGATCCGCTTGATCATTTCGGTCAGTTGCACGATCTCGTCGCGCATACCGAGAATCTGGCCGTGGCGCAGTTCATCCAGCTTTTCATGCAGCGCCATGATCTCGATCTCGGCTTTCAGGTTGACCTCGTAGTCGTGGGCGGCGTCGATGCGGTCGCGTTCGGTCTGGCGGTTCTGCGCCATCATGATCACCGGCGCCTGCAAGGCGGCGACCATCGACAGAACGAGATTGAGGAAGATGAACGGGTAGGGATCGAAGGCGTCACGCGACAGCAGCCAGACATTGGCTGATGTCCACAGGATCAGAAAGGCGATGAAGGTCAGGATGAAGGACCATGACCCACCGATGCGGGCGATCGTGTCGGCGAGCCGGTCGCCGAAGGTCTGGTGGAAGGCGACGGTCTTGTTGGTGTCGCGCGAGATGGTGGTGCGTTCGAGCGTCGATTGCAGCACCCGGCTTTCGAGCTGGCTGAGGCCGTCCGGCCGCCGCTTGAGCCAGCGGTTCGCCAGGTCGTCGATCGTCTTGTTCATGGACATCTCCAGGGTCTTTGGCTTGCCGTAAGAGGTAGAGGCTGCCGGCTCACACGGGAAGTGTTAGATTGATTCCAGTTGCCGAGGGACCAATGGCCGATTTCAAGAAAATTCGCGCACGCGCCGCAAAACGCAAGGGCGGCGAAGAGGAACTGACGTCGCTGCTGGGTCCGGCGCCTGACAATGCCGCCGTGGCTGACATCGCCGATGACCGCATTCTCTCTGTTATGGCCGAACGCGTCTTCGCCGCCGGTTTCGTCTGGCGCGTCATCGAGCAGAAATGGCCGGGCTTCGAGGAGGCGTTTCTGCGCTTCGAGCCGAAGCGGCTGCTGTTCCAGCCCGATGATTTCTGGCACGATCTGACGGCCGACCAGCGCATCGTGCGCAACCCGCAGAAGATCAGATCCGTGCGCGACAACGCCGCCTTCGTCGAGCGCGTGTCGAAGGAATATGGCGGCTTCGGCCAATTCCTCGCAAACTGGCCGGCGGACGACCAGGTCGGGCTGATGGCCTGGCTCGGCAAGCATGGCAGCCGGTTGGGCGGCAATACGGGCCAGTATTTCCTGCGCTGGCTGGGTTGGGATGCGTTCGTCATCTCGGGCGATATGGCCGCGGCGTTGCGCGACGCCGGCCTCGACATCGCCGAAAGCCCGACCTCGAAGAGGGACCTCGACAAGATCCAGGCACAGATCAACCAGTGGGTGGTGCAGACAGGCCTGCCGCGCCGGCATATTTCACGCATCTTGGCGATGTCGATCGGCGAGAATCATTCGCCGCAAGCGTTGCGCGAATATATGGGCGACGATTGATACCTGGTCGTCTCGCCACGATTGAAGCACGTCGATCGGTCCGCACACGATTGACGTATGTCAATCGGTCCGAATTGGTCCAAACGAACGCCATTGCCCGGGCAATTTTGCCGCGCTAAGTCAGCAGGCATGACCAAGAAGCTCGACATCCTGCGCATCGCCGTCGCCCAGCTCAATCCGACTGTCGGCGACATATCAGGCAATCTCGCCAAGGCCCGCGAGGCGAGGGCGGATGCCGCACGCCAAGGCGCCGATCTCGTGCTCTATACCGAGCTTTTCCTCGCCGGCTACCCGCCGGAGGATCTGGTGCTGAAGCCGGCCTTTTTGAAAGCCTGCGAAAAGACGGCACAGGACTTTGCCGCCGACACCGCGGATGGCGGTCCCGGCGTCATCATCGGCACGCCGTTGAAGCGCAAGAGCGGCACGCACAATTCGATCGTCTTCGCCGATGGCGGCAAGATCATCGCCGAACGCTACAAGCTCGATCTGCCGAACTACGGCGAGTTCGACGAGAAGCGCGTCTTCCAGGCCGGACCCGAGATCCAGGGGCCGGTCAATTTCCGCGGCGTGCGCATCGGAGTTCCGATCTGCGAGGACATCTGGGGCGACGTCGATATCTGCGAGTCGCTGGCCGAAAGCGGGGCGGAAATCCTGCTGGTGCCGAACGGCTCGCCCTATTATCGCGCCAAGATCGATGTCCGCCACCAGGTCGTCATCCGCCAGGTCATCGAATGCGGGCTGCCGATGATCTATGCCAACCAGCTTGGCGGGCAGGACGAGTTGATCTTCGACGGCGCGTCGTTTGCCATTGGCGCCGACAAGACGCTTGCCTTCCAGATGAGCCAGTTCGAGGAAGCGGTCGACATCACCACCTGGAAAAGACAAGGGGATCACTGGGTCTGCTCGGAAGGGCCGATGTCGAAAATCCCGGACCGGGAGGAGGCCGACTATCGCGCCTGCATGTTGGGCCTGCGCGACTACGTCAACAAGAACGGCTTCAAGAATGTGGTGCTTGGTCTGTCCGGCGGCATCGATTCGGCGATCTGCGCGGCGCTTGCCGTCGATGCGCTCGGCGAGGAACGCCTGCGCGCCGTCATGATGCCCTATCGCTACACCTCGAAGGACTCGCTGAAGGATGCCGAGGATTGCGCCCGGGCGCTCGGCTGCCGCTATGACATCGTGCCGATCTTCGAGCCGGTCGAAGGGTTTCTGCACGCGCTGACGCAGATATTCGAAGGCACCAAGGAAGGCATCACCGAGGAGAATTTGCAGAGCCGCGCGCGCGGCACCATCCTGATGGCGATCTCCAACAAGTTCGGCTCGATGGTTGTCACCACGGGCAACAAGAGCGAGATGTCGGTTGGCTACGCCACGCTCTATGGCGACATGAATGGCGGCTTCAATCCGATCAAGGACCTTTACAAGATGCAGGTCTACGCGCTGTCGCGCTGGCGCAACAGCCACGTGCCGCCGGGCGCGCTCGGGCCCTCGGGCGAGGTGATCCCGAAAAACATCATCGACAAGGCGCCATCGGCGGAATTGCGCGAGAACCAGACCGACCAGGATTCGCTGCCGCCCTATCCGGTGCTGGACGACATCCTCGAATGCCTGGTGGAAAATGAGATGGGTGTCGACGACATCGTCGCGCGCGGCCATGACCGGGCGACGGTGACGCGCATCGAGCATCTGCTCTACATCGCAGAATACAAGCGAAGGCAGGCCGCGCCGGGCGTGAAGATCACCAAAAAGAATTTTGGTCGCGACCGCCGCTATCCCATCACCAACCGGTTCAGGGATCGCGGCTGATAGTCTGATTTCATTGACTCCAGCTTCCCTCTTTCTCGGCTTTCGCGAGTGATAACATGGGATCAGTCCCGTTGTTCGAGGGCAAAGTTCACCACAACCTGAGCCTGCGGCGTAGGGACATGGAATTTTTCCGAAAGCTCCGATGCAAGTTCGTCGCCACGCGACGCCCACAGATCATGGAAGTCTACGACAGTAGCGCCGATTAACTCACCACTGCGGTCGTAGCGCCAAACGATACCTGACTTGTCCTCGATGCCGCGAGCGGCAACGTCCCTCCGACGGCTTATGTAGAGCACGTCGGAATCGGCATCATAAACGACCTCGAAAGCGCTAATCCTGCTCATCTGGCCTCCGATACACCAACTCTCGGTCGCCGGTCGTCTCTGCGAAGTAGAATGTTTTAACACGACCTGATGTTCCATCACCTACCAATTTCACAGGCAACCTAAGAGGGTCGCCTGTGGCATTGGTGCTCTCTGTATCAACGAAAACCACTGAATTTCCGTAACTTTTTTCGACATGGGTTGGATTGCTGATCGCTGAACCCACTGCGATCTCGATAGAAGGCAGTTCGACCGGCACTTCAGGGTGCTCGGTCTTAACATGTTCGATGGTGCTTTCGTAAAGTCTGACTTCCTTCAGTCCCGGCACTGCATCGGTCGAGATGACCTTGTAGCCGGTCACTTCTTTTTTCTCGCACCCTCGGCGGCGATCCGCCGTGTATAGGCGGTCTGAATCTCGCCCCATTCCGCTTCGTATTCGGCAAGTTGCCGAGCAAGGATTGTCTGCAGGTCTTTCGCCGTTCCGGGGCTTAGATGAACGACGGCCGCTGGCAGCATCATCCCTGCATGTGTATTTTTTGCGATGACGGGCACCTGCCTAGCAAAGATAACGCTGATGTCGGTGCTACTGACAAAAAGCTGGACGCTGGCGCCGTAGAACTCCGGTGTATTGAGGTGCGTAACGTCTGCTGCCGCAACTTCAACGGCCCCCTCTATCTCATCCGATAGTCTGGTCGCCTTTGCCGGCCTTGTCGGCGGCTTTGCCGGCCTTGTCGCACTTGCTGCTTTTGCCATTTTACTTTGCCCCGCCCCTTTGTTCTTAGGCAGTCACCTTATCTTATTGGAATTGCCAAGCAAGAGGCGGGGATGGTCGGGCTCGAACCGACGACCCCTCGCTTCTTAGACGAGTGCGCTACCAACTGCGCTACACCCTGATAGACGGTTTCCCGTCCAGCGCGGAAATGGGGATCGACTCGACCACTTTCAAGTCACATGTTCGAAGGGGATAGTCGCGAAACAAATGTCATTTGGACGGTAAAGCCATGCCCGACTGTGAAATCAGCTTCGACATGTCACGGATCGATTTCCGCGCGACATCGGACCTGTTGATGGCAAGCTATTGGGGCGCCGGACGCACTGATGAAGTCCATCGCCGCGCCTTTGCCAATTCGCTTTGCGTCGGCGCCTATGTCGACGGCAGGCAAGTCGGCTTCGGCCGCGCGATCACCGACCGCACGGTGTTCGCCTATCTCGCCGACATCATCATCTGGCCCGGGCATCGCGGGCAAGGCATCGGTAGCCGGCTCGTCCAGGCCCTTATCGATCATCCTGAAGTCAGGACTGTTTTCCACTGGAGCCTGTCGACCAGCGACGCACACGGCGTCTATGAGAAGCTTGGGTTCAAGCCATCGACCGATGGCCGCTACATGCGCTTGGATCGCATTCCTGAATGAGGCGCGCGGCTTGCTCCGTTGTTGCAAAATAATCGCAGTGGTTGGACCAGATACACTTTTGGCGTGAACTCGTCTTGGCGATGCATCGGAGCGTCTCTATAAGGACACCTCCGCAATTGTCTTGCGGGAGGTCCGAATGGCAGTATTTCACATGGTAATGCGAGGCCGCGAAGCCTAGGTCTCATCCGGCGCTCCGCGAAGGTTCCCCTTCGTGCCGATGCCGGACCGAGCACAGGCTTATGCCGATGCCGATCGCCGCCCGATTTGGGCGATACGCCAAATATGCCACTCCGCTTCCGGGCACTCATTGGCTCCTTGCGCGGCTTCTTCAATTTTCGACTTACTGGGATCGGGCTCGTTTGTGCCCGAATGACATCATGGCTCGTTTTAAGATCGATTTGCGCGCGAGCGCCTTTCGCAGCGTTCTTGGCTTCACGCTTACCCATTGGCGGCGCCAGCCTTGGCGGCTCTCGCTCATCATGGGCAGCTTCCTGCTGTCGACGCTGGCCGATGTGCTGACGCCGCTCTATTCCGGCCGGCTGGTCGACGCCGTCGCCAGCAGCGCCGGCGCCGACGCGATTGCCTGGAATGCCGCGATGACGGCGTTCTCGATGTTGATGGCGCTCGCGCTGGCCGGCGCCGTGTTGCGCAACCTGGCGTTCATGGGGATCGTCGAGCTGACTTTGAAGATGATGGCCGACATCGCCGCCGATGCTTTCCATCGCGTCCAGCGCTTTTCCACCGACTGGCATGCCAACAGCTTTGCCGGCTCGACCGTGCGCAAGGTGACGCGCGGCATGTGGGCGCTCGACCTGCTCAACGACACCATCCTCATCGCGCTGCTGCCGTCAATCGTCATGCTGGTCGGCTCGACATTGCTGCTTGGCTGGTTCTGGCCGTTGATGGGGGCGGTCGTTGCTGCCGGTTCGGTGCTGTTCATCACGGTGACGGCGCTGCTGTCGCTTGGCTATGTCGCGCCGGCGGCAAGGCTCGCCAACACGTGGGATACCCGCCTCGGCGGCTCGCTGGCCGACGCGGTCAGCTGCAACGCCGTGGTCAAGGGCTTTGGCGCCGAGGAGCGCGAAGAACGCCGACTGGCCAAGGTCGTCGCCAAATGGCGTGCGCGCACACGGCGCACCTGGGTGCGCGGCACCATCAACGGCACCACGCAAGGGGTGCTGCTGCTGGTCATGCGCGCCGCGGTGATCGGCCTGGCGCTGATGCTGTGGTCGTGGGGGCAGGCGAGCGCCGGCGACGTTGCCTTCGTGCTGACCTCGCTCTTCGTGCTGCAGGGCTATCTCAGGGATATCGGCACGCATATCCGCAATCTGCAGCGCTCCATCAACGATATGGAAGAGCTGGTCGATTTCCAGTCCGAACCGCTCGGCATCGAGGACCGGCCCGGCGCCAAGCCGATCCGGATCACCGAAGGACGGATCAGCTTTGACAACGTGACCTTTCACTATGGCCATCACCGATCGGCGCTTTACCGCGACTTTTCGGTCGATATCGCGCCGGGTGAGCGCGTCGGGCTGGTCGGCCATTCGGGATCGGGCAAGACGACC
Organism: Mesorhizobium sp. M7A.F.Ca.CA.001.10.2.1; assembly: GCF_003998575.1. Classification (NCBI taxonomy): domain Bacteria; kingdom Pseudomonadati; phylum Pseudomonadota; class Alphaproteobacteria; order Hyphomicrobiales; family Phyllobacteriaceae; genus Mesorhizobium; species Mesorhizobium sp. M7A.F.Ca.CA.001.10.2.1. The sequence continues at coordinate 11,098 of NZ_RZQY01000097.1, forward strand.
TTCGTCAAGCTTATCCAGCGGCTCTATGATGTGAATGCGGGGAAAATCCTGGTCGACGGCCAGGACATCTCGCAGGTGGCGCAAGCCTCGCTGCGCGGGCAGATCGCCATCGTTCAGCAGGAGCCGATCCTGTTCCACCGGTCGCTGGCCGAAAACATCGCCTATGCCAGGCCGAGTGCGACGCAGGAGGAGATCGAGCATGCCGCGAAGTTGGCGAGTGCGCATGACTTCATCACCAGCCTGCCGAAGGGCTATGGCACGCTGGTCGGGGAACGCGGCGTGAAGCTGTCGGGCGGCGAACGTCAGCGCGTGGCGATCGCGCGCGCCTTCCTTGCCGATGCGCGCATCCTGATCCTCGACGAGGCGACATCGAGCCTCGATTCGGAGTCGGAGGTGCTGATCCAGCAGGCGATGGAGCGGCTGATGGTCGGCCGCACGACGCTGGTCATCGCGCACCGGCTTTCGACGGTGAGGGCGCTGGACCGGCTGCTGGTCTTCGATCGCGGCAACATCGTCGAGGAAGGCTCGCATAATGAACTGATCCGGCTGAAAGGCGGCATCTACCGCCGCCTGTTCGAGCGCCAGGCATTGGAACTGACCAAGGGACTTGTGAGCTGAGTTGAGGCGGCCTTCAGCTTCGGCCGGAGGCCGCCTCTGTCCGGCACGGTCAGCCCAGCGGGCTGGAGCAGGGCATGCGATCGCAAGGCCGCGGCCAACCCGCCGATCAGCGCAGCGATGCTGGCCGACTTGATTTGCCTGTGAAGCCCTGTCCGGATAGTAAGTCTTGAGACCTCTGTTCATCATACTGACCGAGATACGTTGTTTCTACCATTGGTTGATATATATCCGATGGAGGGCAACCCACGGATGTTCTTCACGATGCATCTTTCTGCAAATGCCGAGGAGAAGTTGGCTGCGCCGTCAGTGCTGGAATCTCAGCATGGCTCGGTTCGGCCGCTGGCTGCCGAAGATCTTGAGCGCGTCGCCGCACTCTTCCTGACGAAGTTTCGCCGGCGCCGGCGTCACCTCCTCGATCGCGCGATCGCGGAAACGGCCGCGTATATGAGAGAGATTTACCTCGACCCTGCCGGCCAGTCCGGGGAAAGCAACGCTCTTGTCCAGATCAACCGGCACGGTCGTCTGGGTGGATTCCTCGGCGTTCTGAAAGCCCGCTACGAGCTCAATGGAGCGCCATTGAATGCGGCGATCATCGGGCCGCTCATGGCCGACCCCGGCACCGATGACGGCTCGGCCGGACCCCAATTGCTGCGTGCCTTGCATCAAGGCGAATTCGATCTGCAGCTGACCGATTCGGCCAACCGGACATCCTTGGCCTTCGCGCGCCCGATGAAGTACCAACTCCTCCCGGTGCATTGTCTGGGATGGACATATGTTTTCCGGCCGGCGGCGATGGCCGCCGCCGCACTGCACCGTAAATGGCCTGGCCTGCCTCGCCTTGTACTCGATCCATGCGCAAGAGCATTCGATGCTCTCGCCAAGAAAAGGTTCGAGCCACCGGTCCTCCATTCATCGTCGCATCGCACCCATCGTGAGCCGATCGATGCCGTTCAATTTGCCGAGAAGCTGCCGACCCTCCTGTCTGGTTACGCTCTTCGGCCGAGTTGGAAGGATGGGGAACTTGCACGGCTGCTTGCGCTGGCGGCCGAGAAGCGGGCCGACGGCCCCCTTCATTTCGGTGGGACCTACGACGAAACGGGCAAAATGCTCGGTTGTTATGCCTTCTATGGTCAAGCCGGCGGCGTGGCGAACCTGTTGCAGATCCAGGCATCCGGATTGCACTGGGGCGCGACGCTGGATGCGCTTGTCGCCGCCGCATGGGAGATGGGCTGTGTGGGCATCACCGGACAGACGCAGACCAAATTCATACCTCAACTCTTTGGCTACAAGAATGTCTTCTTCCGCTATGCCGGGGGAACAATGGTCCGCTCGCGGATCGCCGAGGTCACGGAAGCGGTCCGCTCCGGCGACATCTTTATCGGTGGATTGGTGGGCGACCGCTGGACCCGCCTCAGTTCCGATGATTTCGGCCGCTGATCGCCTTCAAGCGCTACAAACTTGGGTTAATGGGTTCCTTCGGAGCCTTCGCCGACGCGTTGGCTGACGGAGCATCAAACGAAAAACCCGCCTGTGCGGCGGGTCGCTGGCGCAAATCAGCACCATAGCCAAATATGTAC
>NZ_RZQY01000980.1:0-1551 GCF_003998575.1 Mesorhizobium sp. M7A.F.Ca.CA.001.10.2.1
ACCTTGCACAGAGCGGGCGCTGATTTCGACCAGGTGGTGCTGTCGGGCGGGGGCTCGCGCAGCAGCGTCTGGCCGCAGATATTCGCCGATGTGCTCGGCGTGCCCGTCACCGTGGCGCGCAGCCGCGAAACCGGCGCGCTGGGAGCGGCGATCGCGGCGGGCACCGGCGTCGGCATTTTCGCGGACTACAGCGCAGGTGCCGCCGCCATGACGGCGGCCGCCCGACATTTTGTACCCAACGAGGCGGTTGCCGATGCATATGCGGGACGGTATCGACTGTACGGCGAGATCAACCAGGCGATGACCCCGATGTGGGAGCGCATCGCCGGACAGCAGGCGCGCACGTGACCGAAGATCCACCGTCCCCGTTCGGCAATTACGATTACGTCATCGTCGGCGCCGGTTCCGCCGGCTGCGTGCTCGCCAACCGGCTCTCCGCCGATCCGCGCAACAATGTGCTGCTGCTCGAGGCCGGGGGCAGCGACCGCTATCACTGGGTCGATATCCCGATCGGCTATCTCTTCTGCATGGGCAACCCGCGCACCGACTGGATGATGAAGACCGAGCCGGAAGCCGGTCTCAATGGACGCAGCCTCAACTATCCGCGCGGCAAGGTGCTTGGCGGCTGTTCATCGATTAACGGCATGATCTACATGCGCGGCCAGGCAGCCGACTACGATGGCTGGCGTCAGGCCGGCAATGCCGACTGGGGCTGGGATGACGTGTTGCCCTATTTCCTCAAATCGGAAGACTATCACGGCGGCAAAGGCGCCATGCACGGGAGCGGCGGCGAGTGGCGGGTCGAACGGCAGCGGCTTTCATGGCCGATCCTTGACGCCTTCCGGGACGCGGCCGAGGAACTCGGCATTCCGCGCACCGAAGACTTCAACACCGGCACCAATGAAGGCTCGGGCTATTTCGAGGTCAACCAAAGGAAGGGCGTGCGCTGGAACACGTCGAAGGCGTTCCTGCGTGGTATAGCGGGGCGCAAGAACCTGCGCGTGGTGCTCGGCGCGGAGACCGAACGGCTCGAATTCGACGGCCGGCGCGTCACCGGATTGGTTTTCCGCCAAGGCGGCCGCCTGCACCAGGTCCGCGCTGGACAGACGATCCTTGCGGCCGGCGCCATCAACTCGCCGAAGCTGCTCGAGCTGTCGGGGGTGGGCCGCCCCGACCTGCTTTCGAGCATCGGCGTGGATGTTCGTCACGCCTTGCCGGGCGTTGGAGAAAATCTGCAGGACCATTTGCAGATCCGCACCGTCTTCAAGGTCGCCAACACCGCCACGCTCAACCAGCGCTACCACAATCTGGTCAGCCGTGCGTCGATGGGGCTGGAATACGCGCTCAAGCGCAGCGGGCCGCTGTCGATGGCGCCGAGCCAGCTCGGCATCTTCGCCAGGAGCGATCCGCGTCTCGCAACCCCCGATCTCGAATACCATGTGCAGCCGCTGAGCACCGACCGTCTGGGCGAGCCGCTGCATCGCTTTCCCGCGGTCACCGTCTCGGTCTGCAATCTGCGCCCCGAAAGCCGGGGCACCGTACATATGGGTT
>NZ_RZQY01000981.1:0-1545 GCF_003998575.1 Mesorhizobium sp. M7A.F.Ca.CA.001.10.2.1
CGACGGCACCGCCGCCGAGCGCTTGTTCACCAAGCGCGACGGCGCCGACTTCAAGCTGGCCCGGCGGCTGGACTGGGGCGACAGGCTGGCTTCCGAATAGACAGCAGCAGCGTTTGCGACCGCCTCGAAGAAAAATTTCGAAGCGATGTCGAATCCAGGCCGTGCCGTTCGACCATTGGCGTTCTCGGACCTTTCGAGACGCCAAGAGTGTCAAACGGCATCAGCCAATAGGAGAAACGCAATGAGCTATATCGCAGGATTTGTCGCCGCGGTGCCCGCCGCCAACAAGGAAGCTTACCGCAGGCATGTCGCCGAGGTGGCATCGGTGCTGAAGGAGTTCGGCACCACCCGCATGGTCGAAGGATGGGGCGACGACGTGCCCGGCGGCAAGATCACCGACTTCAAGGGAGCCGTGAAGGCAAAGCCGGATGAAGTCATCACCTTTTCATGGCACGAATACGCGGACAAGGCGGCGGCGGACGCGGCCTATCAGACGATGATGAGCGACCCGCGCATGGCGGAGATCGGCGCTTCCATGCCCTTTGACGGCAAGCGCATGATCATCGGTGGCTTCACGCCCTTCATCGACCTGAACACGACCGGCAAGACGGGCTATATCGATGGCTCGCTGGTGCCGGTGCCGGCCGCCAACAAGCAGGCCTACCTTGCCGTAGCGACGAAGCAGGCCGCGGTGATCAAGGAACACGGCGCAACCCGCGTTGTCGAAGCGTGGGGCGACGATGTTCCCGACGGCGAGGTCACCGACTACCGTGGCGCCGTGAAAGCAACGGGCGACGAGGTCGTCGTCTATGCCTGGGTCGAATGGCCGTCGAAGCAGGTGCGCGATGACGCCTGGAAAAAGGTGATTGCCGATCCGCGCATGTATGCCGACACCATGCCCTACGACAACCAGCGCCGGGTCCATGGCGGCTTTGCGCCGATCCTCGACGCCTGATCCCAAGAACCCTAGTTTTCGACAATCCTGGAAAAGGAAACCCACCATGCGTTACGCCTGTCTCATCTATTACCACCCCAAAACATTGTTCGGCGGCAGCCCGGAGGCCAATGCCGTGCTGGCCGAGTGCTCCGGATATGACGAGGTGCTCAAAGCCAGCGGCCACTTCGTAACCGCCGAGGCCCTGGTGCTGCCCGAGGAGGCAATGACCGTGCAGGTCCGCGACGGCAAGATGTCGACCGTCGACGGCCCGTTCATGGAGACCAAGGAGATCCTGGGCGGCATCATCGTCATCGAGGCCCGCGATCTCAACGAGGCGGTGCGAGTGGCGAGCGGCCATCCACTGGCAACGATCGGCTTTGTCGAAGTTCGCCCGGTCGTCGACTTCAGCCAGCCGCCGCCGGTCCTGTGAGCACCACCAGCCCCCGCGATGCCCTGGAGGCGGCCTACCGCACCGAGGCGCGGCGCGTGCTGGCGACCTTGATCCGCCTGCTCGGCGGTTTCGACGCGGCGGAGGAGGCCTTGCATGAGGCCTTCACTGCTGCCGCCGAGCAATGGCCGCGCCAGGGTGTGCCGGCCAACCCCTATTC
>NZ_RZQY01000982.1:0-1536 GCF_003998575.1 Mesorhizobium sp. M7A.F.Ca.CA.001.10.2.1
GTCGCATATGCTGCACGATGGCATGCCGGAGGGCACGACGCGGCCGATCGATTTTTTGATGCCGAGCATCAAGGTCATCCTGCTTGGCGGCATGCAGGAGCCCGGACATGGCGCCGGCTCGATCCTGGCCGGTCTGCTGGCCCATCCCGAACAGATGCGGCAGGTGCTCGCCGATCCCGAGACCTTCGTGCCGAAGGCGGTCGACGAGGGCCTGCGCTGGGTGGCGCCGATCGGCACGCAGACGCGGCAGACGACACGGGCGGTCGAGCTTGGCGGCGTGACGATTCCAGCCGGTGCCGCGGTTGCCGCACTTGTCTCCTCGGCAAGCCGTGACGAGAGCCGCTTTGCCGATCCAGACCGCTTCGACATCAACCGCGACGAAGGCAACCATGCCGCTTTCGGCTTCGGCCATCATTTCTGTTCGGGCCGGTTTTTCGCACGCGAGCAGATGTGCCTTGCGGTGAGGCTGTTGCTCCTGCGCTTCCCCGATCTCAGCCTTGTGCCTGGCAAGGAGCCGGTGTTTCGCGGCTGGGAATTCCGCGCGCCAACCACATTGCATGTTTGCCTGGGAGTCCGTCACCCATGATCAGTCAGAATGCCATCGACACGCTGCGCAGGACGGAGATCGGCGCACGGGGCCTGTTCATCGATGGCGTGCAGATCGAGGCAACAAGCGGCGCAAGCCTGCCGGTGACGTCGCCGATCGACGGCCGGCCGTTCGCCAGCATCGCCGACGGCAACGCCGCCGATATCGACCGCGCCGTGAAGTCGGCGCGCAAGGCGTTCGAGAAGGGCTCGTGGTCGCGATCAGCGCCAGCCTTTCGCAAGAAGGTGCTGACGAAATTCGCCGAGCTGGTCGAAAAGCATGCCGACGAGCTCGCCGTGCTCGGCGTGCGCGACAATGGCACCGAGATCGGCATGGCCTACAAGGCCGAACCGCTCTCGGCCGCCGGCACCATCCGCTACTATGCCGAGGCGATCGACAAGGTCTACGGCGAGATCGCGCCAACGGCCGACAATGTGCTCGGACTGATCCACAAGGAGCCGCTCGGCGTCGTCGGCGTCATCGTGCCGTGGAACTTTCCGCTGATGATCGGCGCCTGGAAGATCGCGCCCGCACTTGCCGCCGGCAATTGCGTGGTGGTCAAGCCGCCGGAGATCGCTTCGCTGACGCTGCTGCAGCTGGCCGAATTGGCAAGCGAGGCCGGACTTCCCGCCGGTGTGCTCAATGTCGTCACCGGCCGTGGCGCGGTCACCGGCGAAGCGCTCGGCCTGCATATGGATGTCGACGCCATCGCCTTCACCGGCTCGGGGCCGGTCGGCCGACGGCTGCTCGAATATTCCGCTCGCTCCAATCTGAAGCGCGTCTTCCTCGAACTCGGCGGCAAGTCGCCCAACATCGTCTTTGCCGATGCTCCCGACCTGAAACAGGCGGCGGTCGTCTCGGCCAACGGCATTTTTCGCAATTCCGGCCAGGTCTGCGTCGCCGGCTCGCGGCTTCTGGTCCAGTCAGCGGTCTATGATCGGTTCATGGAC
>NZ_RZQY01000983.1:0-1530 GCF_003998575.1 Mesorhizobium sp. M7A.F.Ca.CA.001.10.2.1
ATCGAGCGCAGCGAGAGGCGGACGGTTTCCCAGATCATGGCTGTGCGATCTCCAGCTTCCTGGAATCCGAAGCGACATGGCCGTCGAGGAAGCGGATTGTGCGTTCGGCATATTCGGCGACGTCGGCCTCATGCGTGACCATGGCGATGGTCAGGCCAAGCTCGGTGTTGAGCCGGGTGAGCAGCTCCATGATCTCGTGCGTGCGGGCGGTGTCGAGATTGCCGGTCGGCTCGTCGGCGACGAGGAGTGTCGGACGCGTGACGATGGCGCGCGCGATCGCCACGCGCTGCTGCTGGCCGCCGGACAGCTCGGCCGGCGTGTGGTGCTCGCGGCCGACAAGGCCGACCTCCGCCAGCGCCTGCATGGCAAGGTCTCGGCGCTCGCGCGCGGCAACACCCCGATAGATCAGCGGCAGTTCGACATTTTCGGCTGCCGTGGTGCGGGCCAGCAGATTGTAGCCCTGGAAGACGAAGCCGACATAAAGGTTGCGCAGCATGGCGCGGCGGTTGCGGTCGAGCCGGCCGGCGTCGATGCCCATGAAGGAATAGGTTCCGGCCGTCGGCGTGTCGAGGCAGCCGATGATGTTCATCGCCGTCGACTTGCCGGAGCCGGATGGACCCATGATGGCGACGAATTCGCCACGCCGGATCGCTAGATCGACGCCGGCCAGCGCATGCACCTTGGCCTCGCCCTGGCCGTAGCTCTTCCAGACCTTGTCGAAGGTGATGAGGGTCGCGCCCGCAGCCACGGCATCAGCTCCGCTGCTGCGACGCGGTGATGATTTGTGCGCCTTCATCCAGGCCAGAGATGATCTCGGTCAGTTCGCCGTCGGTGGAGCCGATCTTGACATTGACCGGGTGCGGACGCCCGTTCTCCAGCACGTAGAGTATGCGCGAGCCGTCGGTGGGCACTGTGGCGGCCTGGCGCTGGCGATTGCCGCCGGGGCGCCCCATGCGGCCGGTGAACAGGTCGCTCAGGCTCCAGCCGCGGGCGGCCTGCTGCGCCGGGCGATAGCGGAAGGCGGTGGCGGGTACGGTGAGCACGCCCTTGGCCTGTTTTGTGACGACCGAAACGGTGGCGGTCATGCCGGGCCGCAGCAACAGTTCGTTGTTGTCGACCTCGAGCCGCGCATTGTAGGTGACGACGCCGTCGGTGGTGACCGAGGCATAGGAGATGTCGCGGATCTCGGCATCGAACGGCCGCTCGGGGAACGCATCCACGGTGAAGCGGGCATGCTGGCCTGACTTGACCGCGCCGATGTCGGCCTCGTCGACCGCCGCCACCAGTTCCATGTTCCTGAGATCGGCGGCGATGATGAACAGCACCGGCGCCTGCAGCGAAGAGGCGACCGTCTGGCCGGGATCGACCGAGCGCGTCAGCACGATGCCGTCGATCGGCGCATAGATGGTGCTCTTGGCAAGGTCGGTCTGCTGCGCCTTGAGGTCGGCCTGGGCGATGGCGAGGTTGGCCTGCGCGCTGTCGAGCGCTGCCTTGGAACGGTCGCGCGTGGCGGTTGCTGCTTCAAGCGAC
>NZ_RZQY01000984.1:0-1527 GCF_003998575.1 Mesorhizobium sp. M7A.F.Ca.CA.001.10.2.1
CTCCAACGCCATCAACAATGCGACCTTCGAACCGTTCAAGGTCTACGGGCTGGTGGCTCTGATCTTCTTCGTCATGTGCTTTCCGCTGACGCAATACGCCCGCAGGCTCGAGAAACAGGCGGCTGCTCGCTGACGCGCCAAGGCAGCGCTCGATTTCAGGCCGGCAGCCCAAGCTGCTTGCGCAGGCTCTTGTCGAATGCGGACGCGGGGACGAAACGACGCAGGAAACTGACCTGGCGCGCCATTTTTCCCGCCGCATAGCGTTTCTTCGGCGCAGGATCGGTCGCCGCGGCCAAAACGGTGCTGGCGACCACTTCGGGCGCATCGCCTTTTTCCATCGATTTCCGCACGGATACAGTCATCCCGGCACGCGCGGAGTCGTAGATTTCGAGCGACCGGTCGGGGGCGGCAAGATTGTCCTCGAATGCCGTGCGGGTATAGGCGGGCTCCACCAGCGAAACGCGGATGCCGAACGGGCGCAATTCGTGATCGAGCGACTCCGAATAACCCTCGATGGCATGTTTGGTCGCCGAGTAGAGTGCGAAATAGGGAGCGGGGATGAGCCCCTGCACCGAACTCAAATTCACGATTCTGCCCTTCCCTTGGCGCCGCATTGCCGGCAGCACCGCGTTGGTCACACGCAAGACGCCGAAGACGTTCACGTCGAACAGCACCTTAGCCTGGGCGGTCGAGGACTCCTCTGCGCCGCCAAACAGGCCCATGCCGGCATTGTTGACAAGCAGGTCGATGCGTCCGGCCTTGGCCAGAACGTCATCGACCATTGTCGCAACGGACGCGTCGTCGGTCACGTCGCAGGTCAGCATGGTAACGCCGGCGGATGGCCGGGAGGCCGCGCGACGGCTGGTTCCGAAGACGCGAAAGCCGGCGCCTAGCAAGGCATCGGCGGTAGCGCGCCCGATGCCGGAAGATGCCCCTGTGACCAGGGCGACGCCAGGGTTGGTCTTGTTCATGGAAATCATATCCTTCTTTGCGTTGGATCGGATTGGGAAAAGCATGAGAGGCCGGGGCAAAGGGCGTTGGTCATGACTGCGTCTGGCCACCGGTTAGTTCCAGCGTCTGAACAGGGCGCTGGCATTCACGCCGCCAAAGCCGAAGCCATTGGAGATCGCGTACTCCATCTCCATGGGCCGGGGCGCGTTTGCGACGAAGTCGATTCCGTCGCCGGCCGGATCGGCCTCGCCAAGGTTGAGGGTTGGCGGGGCGACCTGATCCCTGAGCGCCAGGATTGCGAAGATCGCACCAAGCCCGCCGGCCGCTCCGAGCAAATGTCCGGTCGCCGATTTCGTGGCGCTGACAGCTATCGCGAAATCGCGCCCGAACACGCTCTTGATCGCTTCGATCTCACCCAGGTCGCCGACTGACGTTGATGTCGCATGCGCATTGAGATGACGAACCTCGCGTGGCGAAATCCCTGCATGGGCAATCGCGATCTGCATGGCCCGGCGCGCGCCGTCGCCGTCCTCTGGTCCGGAGGTGACGTGGTGGGCATCGGCGGTTGTGCCGTAG
>NZ_RZQY01000985.1:0-1526 GCF_003998575.1 Mesorhizobium sp. M7A.F.Ca.CA.001.10.2.1
GGGTGAAGATGGTGGCTGCTCCGGAGATCAGCAACGAGCTCAGCCCGCCATAGAGCATCCTGGCCATGACATCGCGCCCCTGGCTGTCGGCGCCGAGGAAATAATTGCCCAGCCGCCAGGTCGGGCCGAGCGGTGTGTAACCAAGCCCTAGCCCTTCCGTCGACTGTTCCATCACCGGAACGTCGGCACCGTCGATCTGGACGACGGCGTCGAGCGTCGAGGCGAAGGGGTCCACGCCTGCCCATTTTGCATAAAGAGGCGCACTGAGGCAGGCAAGGACGATGAGGAGGAACACGGCCAGCGACGCCATGGCAGCCCTGTCCCTTGCCAGCTTCGCAAACGCGACGGCCCAGGGCCCTCGCGTCTTGCGCGGCGCGGCGACAGCTACGTTCGACACGGACGTGCCCCTCCGCGGTTCGTTACTGCACCCAGGCCATCACTGCACCCAGGATTGGGTGATCATCCAGTTGAACTGACGGTTGAACTTGAAATTGCCAAGACGTTTGCTGACAAAGTCAAGCCGCTTCGGCGTGAAGAGGCCGACGGCAGGTGCCTTGTCGGTGACCTGCCTGTCGATTTCAGCCCACATTTTGTCGGCGGCTTTCTGATCGGTGACGCCGAGGTCCAATGCCTTTTGCATCTTGGCGTCGATTTCCTTGTCGCAGAAGCCGGCGATGTTGATCGACGCGTCCGAACCTTCGCGGAAGGAGGCACAGCTGAACAGGATGTTCAGGAAGTCCGAAGCCGCCGGATAGTCCTTGTACCACTGGGTGACGGACATCTGCACCTTGTTGTTGGTGTTCTGGATGTAGGTGAACTGGATGTTCGACGAGATCGGCTTGACGTCGGCGACATAGCCGATGCTGGTCAGCACGCTCTGCAGATAGACGCCGATGGACCGCGAAATGGCGGTGTCCTCGACGATGATGGTCACCTTCTGACCCTTGGTGCCGGAGTCCTCGACGAACTGCTTTGCCTTGTCGAGGTCAGGGGCCGACCATTTGGCGCCCGGATTCTTGGTGAAGGGGCAATAGTCTTCATGGCCGGGGAAGTCCGGGGGCAGGACCTGACAGACCGGCGAGGCCAGCACCTTTCCGCCGAACAGCTTGACCAGCGTGTTGCGATCGATCGCATAGGCAACGGCCTGGCGGGCTTTTTCATTGTCGAAGGGTGCGAGACGGTTGTTCAGCGGCGCGTACCACCAAGCCGAAAGCGGTGAGATGTGCAGCTGGTCCATGGACTTGCTGCCCAGTTCGCCCAGGCGATCGCTGGGCAGAGCGTCGAACATCCAGTCCGCTTCGCCGTTCTGGATCGCGGTGACGGCTGCCTCTTCGGACAGGCCGAAATCATATTGGACGACATCCGGATAGCCGTCCGGCTGGGCTTCTTCGCTCCACTGCTTGAAATTTGGGTTGCGGGAAACCGTCATGCCCTTGTTCGGGTCGAAGGCGGAGATCATGTACGCGCCGGTGCTGGGAATGGGCTTGGAGCCCATGTCTTCGGCGGGCGTGTCCGCCGGCAGGACC
>NZ_RZQY01000986.1:0-1522 GCF_003998575.1 Mesorhizobium sp. M7A.F.Ca.CA.001.10.2.1
ATCTGCGCGGGGGGTGGACCGCCATCCGCTTCGGTGACCATTGTGAGGTTCTGCACTGCATAGGCGACCGCGACATGGGCTCCAAGGACCAGCGCGGCAGCACCGGCCCACAAGCCAAGGTCGCGCCAACCGAAGCGCGACAGCTGGACCGAGGGCACGGCGACCGCTTGCGTCATGGCGCCGCCGCACCAGTGGCTGCGGGCGCCGGGGCATTGGACGCGGGAGCCGTCTCCAGGCCCACCAGCGCGATCTTCAGATAGCCGGCACCGCGCAATAGATTCATCGCCTCCATCAGGTCGCCATAGGCGACCGCCTTGTCGGCGCGCAGGAAGATGCGCGTCTGCTTGTCGCCCTTGGTCTTGGCGTCCAGCGTCGTGGCGAAAGCCGGGCGCGGCACGCTGTCATTGCCGATCGCCAGCGTCAGATCGTTCTTCAGCGTCAGGAACAGCGGTGTCTCGGGCCTCGGCGCGGGCGTTGCCGTCGAACCAGGCAGGTCGACATTGACATCCACCGTGGCCAGCGGCGCCGCGACCATGAAGATGATCAACAGCACCAGGATGACATCGATGAACGGGGTGACGTTGATCTCGTGGCTTTCCTCGAGATCGTCATCCATGGTCTGTCGGATTCTGCTTCCCATGGCGCTACTCCGCCGCCAGTGGCGTTGCCGGCGCGACGGTGCGGAAGTCCAGGTCGCGGCTGACCAGCCGTTCGACCCCGGCCGAGGCATCGGCGAGGATCTGCCGATAGCCGGCTATCGAGCGGGCAAAGACGTTGTAGATGACGACGGCCGGTATCGCCGCGACCAGGCCCATCGCGGTGGCCAGCAGCGCCTCGGCGATGCCCGGCGCGACCACTGCGAGATTGGTGGTCTGCGCCTGCGAGATGCCGATGAAGGCGTTCATGATGCCCCAGACCGTACCGAACAGGCCGACGAAGGGCGCGGTCGACCCGATCGTCGCCAGCACGCCGGTGCCGCGCGACATGCGCCGCGCCGCCGCCGCCTCGATGCGCGACAGGCGCGACGTGACCCGTTCCTTGAGGCCATCGCCCGAGACATGATCGAGCGCGCCGGCCGAGAGTGCGGTCTCCTCCTCGGCCGCCCGCACCAGCAGCGCGCCGGGCCCGCCGCTGCGGTCGAGGGTGCGGCTGGCCTGCTTCAGCGTGGCGGCCTCGCCGATCGCCCGCGCGGCGCGACGGATGCGCAGCTTGCCGCCGAAAAGCTCCAGCGACTTGGCCAGCCATATCGTCCAGGTGACGAGGGAGGCAAAGGCCAGCCCGATCATCACCGCCTTGACGACAATGTCGGCCGCCATGAACATGCCCCATGGCGACAGGTCATGCGGCAAGGTCAACTCCATCGCCGTCGAAGGTCCGGCCTCAGACGGCGCGCCCGTGTTCGGCTGGGTGCCTGGCTGCGAAGGCGCCATCGTGGCGGGCGGAGCGACTGCCGGTGCGGAGGGTGCGGGTGCAATCGGCGCTGGGGCTGCGGGCGCAGCCCCAGCGCCGATTGCCCCCGCAC
>NZ_RZQY01000987.1:0-1513 GCF_003998575.1 Mesorhizobium sp. M7A.F.Ca.CA.001.10.2.1
GGAGCATCGTCTGGTGCCTTGTTTTGCAGGCTGGCGCCGCCCCTCATCTGCCTGCCGGCATCTTCTCCCCGTATAGTGACGGGGAGAAGGACGCCGTCGCTGACGATTTCGCCAATCGGCGACCTTGCAGGGCGAACGCCGGCGTCGCCATTGCCCCTTTCTCCCCGTCACTATACGGGGAGAAATGTCCGGCAGGACAATGAGGGGCGGCGCGCCCTTCGCAAATGATCCGGAAAGTGGGGATCGGAGCGAGGTCGCTCTTCACAGCCCATTGTCAATCGAAGAACGCCTCGACCACGTTGCGCTTGCCGAGCATGAAGGCGTCAGCGACATGCTGCAGCGGCGCCAGATCGACATCGGAGGTGCCGGCGCGGACGATCTCGGCGAAGCGCTTGTAGAGCATCGGGTACTCGGCCTCCGGCTCGTCATGAACCACCTTGCCGTCGATGGCGAGCTTCGAGCCGCCGCCCGACAGCACCATCGCGCCCTTGTCGGTGTCGGCCAGGATGTCCCAGCTTTGCGGGCCTGTCTGCAGCCAGTCGAGGTCCATCGTCACCGGCAACCCGTTCGAGGTGCGGAAGGCGACGCGCGCGGCAACCGGGGAGGCGCGGTTTTCGGGAAAATCCAGCACCGCCGAGGTGATGAACATCGCCGGCAGGATATGGGTGGCAATCGACAGCGCGTTGATGCCGGGATCGAAGACGCCGAAACCGCCGGGAGCCCAGATCCATTCCTGGTTCGGGTGCCAGCGGCGCACGTCTTCCTTCCAGTTGATGGCGGCCGACCTGATCTTGGCTTTGTCGAGGAATGCACGCGCGGCCTCTACGGCCGGCGCATAGCGCGAGTGCCAGCTGGCGAACAGCGAAACCCCGTTCTGTGCGGCCAATGTCTTGAGGTCCTCGACCTCGCTGACAGTGGCGCCAGGCGGCTTCTCCAGGAAGACATGCTTCTTGGCCATCAGTGCCGTCCGCGCCGCATCGTAGCGGAACTGCGGCGGCATGCAGAGCGACACGGCCTCGAGCTCGGGCACAGCGTCGAGCATGGCTTCGATGTCAGGAAAATTCGTGATGTCATCCACCTTGCCGTGACGGCTGGCGGCCGCGATGAGGCGATAGTCCTGGTCTTTCGCCAGGGCCGGTAGGTGCTGGTCGCGGACGATCTTGCCGACGCCGACGATGCCTATCTTGATGGGCTGGGACACGGCCGCTCCGTCTGTTTGATGATGGTGATGGTTTCTTATCAGAACACTTGCCCCGGGCAAGCCGAAGCCAAGCAGCCAAACTCAGCCTTCCTCGAGCGGCAGTGCGTATTTTGTCGGCTGGGAATGCCTCGATCGCCGATTCGTCTCGGCAGTCGATTCGAAAGCTGGACCGGGGGTTGGAGTCAGATCGGCACGTCGAAGGTAACGATCGACACTTCGCCTTCGAGCGCGCCCTGGAAGGCGGAGATATGCGGCTCGTCGTCGGGGATGCCGTCCATGTCGCCGATCTGGTCGAGTTCGGCCTCGGCGTAC
>NZ_RZQY01000988.1:0-1506 GCF_003998575.1 Mesorhizobium sp. M7A.F.Ca.CA.001.10.2.1
TCCTCCTTCCTGGTGGCGGACGGCGTGCTGCCTTCGAACGAAGGCCGGGGCTATGTCCTGCGCCGCATCATGCGCCGCGCCATGCGCCATGCGCAGCTGCTGGGTGCCAACGAACCGCTGATGTGGAAGCTGGTGCCGGCGCTGGTGCGCGAAATGGGCCAGGCCTATCCGGAGCTGCTGCGCGGCGAACAGTTGATCACCGAGACGCTGAAGCTCGAGGAGACCAGGTTTCGCAAGACGCTGGTGCGCGGCCTCGGCCTGCTCTCCGAGGCGACGGAGACGCTGCATGCCGGCGACATGCTGGACGGCGAAACGGCCTTCAAGCTCTACGACACTTACGGCTTCCCACTTGATCTGACGCAGGACGCGCTGCGCCAGCGCAGCATCTCGGTCGATCTTGCCGGCTTCACCAATGCGATGGAGCAGCAGAAGGCCGAGGCGCGAAAGCATTGGGCAGGCTCCGGCGACGCGGCGACCGAGACCATCTGGTTCTCCGTGCGCGAGAAGGCGGGCGCCACCGAGTTCCTCGGCTATGAGACTGAAGCTGCCGAAGGCATCATCCAGGCCCTGGTCAGGGACGGCAAGACCGTGGACAGCGCCGGCAAGGGCGACGCGGTGGCGATCGTCGTCAACCAGACCCCGTTCTATGCCGAGTCCGGCGGCCAGATGGGCGACACCGGCGTTATTTCAGGCGAGGGCTTCTCGATCGAGGTTTCCGACACGCAGAAGAAGGCCGATGGGCTATTCGTCCACATCGGCGAGGTGGCCAGCGGCACGGTCAAGACCGGTGTTGCCGTCGAGCTCAAAGTCGACCATGCGCGCCGCTCCAGGTTGCGCGCCAACCATTCCGCGACGCATCTGATCCATGAGGCGCTGCGCGAGGTGCTGGGCAGCCATGTCGCGCAGAAGGGCTCGCTGGTCGCGCCCGAGCGCCTGCGCTTCGACATCTCGCACAACAAGCCCATTTCACCGGAGGATCTCGAAGAGGTCGAGCGCATGGCCAACGAGATCGTCGTCCAGAACGGCCCGGTGTCCACGCGCCTGATGTCGGTCGACGATGCCATTGCCGAAGGCGCCATGGCGCTGTTCGGCGAGAAATACGGCGACGAAGTGCGCGTCGTGTCGATGGGCACCGGCGTTCACGGCGCCAAGGCCAACCGGCCCTATTCGGTCGAGCTTTGCGGCGGAACGCATGTCCGGGCGACTGGCGATATCGGCCTGGTGCGTGTCGTGTCGGACAGCGCGGTCGCCGCCGGCGTGCGCCGCATCGAGGCGCTGACCGGCGAAGCCGCGCGCAAACATCTCGACGAGCAGGATAGGCGGCTGAAGGCGGCGGCAGCGGTGCTGAAGATTTCACCGGCCGACGTGCCGGCGCGCGTCGAGACGCTGCTCGAAGAGCGCAAAAAGCTCGAGAAGGAACTGACCGAGGCGCGCAAGAAGCTGGCGCTGGGCGGGGGATCGTCAGCCGATGCTCCAGCCGCCAATGAGACGGTCGCCGGTATCGGC
>NZ_RZQY01000989.1:0-1505 GCF_003998575.1 Mesorhizobium sp. M7A.F.Ca.CA.001.10.2.1
GCAGTGCCTGACGATCGGCGACCGGAATCTGGTAATAGTCGGGGTGAATTTCACTGAAGGCGAGAAAACCGTGACGGTTGCCGCCATATTCGACAAAGGCTGCCTGAAGGGAGGGCTCTACGCGCGTTACGCGGGCTAGGTAGATGTTTCCTTTGAGCTGCTTCTTGTCCTGGGATTCAAAGTCGAATTCTTCAATACGGTTACCGCGTATGACGACAACGCGTGTTTCCTCCGGGTGGGAGGCGTCTATCAGCATTTTGTTGGGCATTATTTCGTTTCCCCCCGGCAGCCGTCAGCCGCAGCTTGCGAGGCAAAGCCTGCTGCTGCGTGTCTGGAGTGTGGGTGCCGGATATTTGAACGTCCGTCAGCCGCCGCTTGAGCGCCATGGCGGTGCCGCCCGCAGCCATAATGGCGCGGTTTGATGCGGACCTTTCCATGATTGCGCTTGAAGCCATCGTCACCAACAGAACCTTTTGAACCAAAGCCCGGATGAACCGGACCAGCTTGTTTGCTCCTACAGAGCCGGCACGGGAACAAACCCGGCCGTTTTCCTCACGCAGGCGATTCCCCCGCCACGGGAGCACGCCTGCGAAATTCGTCGCGATCACCTGAACCCTTTTCGCCTGAAGCGAAAGGAGCCGCCTTTACGTCTGACCCTGTAGCAAGAAGCTGCGGAGGAGGGCGGTTCCAGGATTGCAGTGATCCACCATCGCTTTTATGATTTGGCGGGGTGGAAGGCAACCCCGATTTCCGATGCCGGCAAAAAGCCGTTCCGTAGCGTAAGCCAGCTTGCCGCCCTTGCATGAAAAGGCTTGGTTAACCTTCTCTGGATACCAATCGTTAATCGAGTTCGCGGCCTAACCGGCATTTCGACGAAACGACCGGCGCCGGGCGCCAAACCGGGAGCGACTGGAAGAGAGATGGGATTGGCGGACTTCACAGACAAGGGATGTCGTGTCTGCGGCCGGATCCTGGCCGCTTTCTGCCTCTTGCTGCTGCTGGCGGTCTCATCTGCCTTGTCCTCAAAAGCCAATGCCGCCGACGCTCCGCTCGTGGCAAAAGGTTACAAGATGGCCGGCGATGCCACCAAGATGCGCATCGTCATGGACTTCGATCGCGAACCCGATATCAAATGGTTCCTGCTGCGCGGTCCCAACCGTCTTGTCATCGATCTCGCGAATACGAGATTCGCCGTTGATGCCAAGGATTTGAAGGCGCGGGGCCTGGTCAAGGGCGTGCGTCTGGGCGCGCTTAGCGAGGGCGTTTCGCGGCTGATCCTCACCGGCAAGGGTCCCTTTGCCGTCGACAAGCTCGACGTGCTCAAGAACGAGGACGGAACCGGCTACCGCATTGCCATCGACATGTCGGCGGCATCCGAGCGCGAGTTCGATGTGGCGCTGGCCAATCAGGCGCTGACCACCGGATCGACCGTTTCGACCGACAAGGGAGGGCGGGTCGGCACCGGACCGGTTTCCAATCCGGGTCATCGGTTCACCGTCGTCATC
>NZ_RZQY01000098.1:0-13252 GCF_003998575.1 Mesorhizobium sp. M7A.F.Ca.CA.001.10.2.1
GTGGTGAGCAGCGGCGTGGTCAGCGCATAGAGCTGCGCGTCCTCCATGCGGCGGCCGAGATCGATACCGTTGATGATGTTGCCCCATTGGTCGGAGCCGCCCATCTGCAGGCGGCAGCCGAGACGCTTGTAGAGTTCGACGAAATCATAGGCCTGCAGGATCATGTAGTTGAATTCGAGGAACGACAGCGACTGCTCGCGATCGAGCCGCAGCTTGACGGAATCGAACGCCAGCATGCGGTTGACGGAAAAGTGACGGCCGACATCGCGCAGGAAATTGACGTAGTTGATCTCCATCAGCCAGTCGGCGTTGTTGACCATGATGGCGTCGTTCGGACCGCTGCCGAATTTGAGGTAGGGCATGAAGTTGCGGCGGATGCCAGCCAGATTGTCTTCGATGTCCTGCGGGGTCAAAAGCTTGCGCGCCTCGTCCTTGAAGGACGGGTCGCCGATCATCGAGGTGCCGCCGCCCATCAGCGCGATCGGCCGGTGACCGGTCTGCTGAAGCCAGTGCAGCATCATGATCTGGATCAGCGAGCCGGCGTGCAGGCTCTTGGCGGTGGCGTCGAAGCCGATATAGGCCGTCACCGTTTCCTTGGCGAAGATAGTGTCGAGACCGGCATCATCCGAAGTCTGGTGGATGAAACCGCGCTCGCTCATCGTGCGCAGGAAATCCGATTTGAAGGCAGGCATTTTTTCTTTCCCGAAAGCGTCCGGCCAGCGTGGCTCGGGTGTGCATGAACGCGGGCGTTTAGCATCCAAGCGCGATCAGCAAAAGTGGTTTCCGGTTTTGCGACTGATCGTGCGCCAGACAAAGGTCCAGCGATCAGCAAAAGTGGTTTCCGGTTTTGGTGCCCGCGCGGATGGCATTTGCGAATCCTTGCTTCGTCGTTTGGGCTGGCGTATTGAGGCGCCGCGCAGGGCAGGGCCTGAGGCGCCGCGACGGGGCCATCCCGCAGATCAGATCCGGAAAGCTCCGCGATGAACAGGAACTATCTTTTTCTCTTTCTGTTCAGCGTGCTGATGACTTTCAGCGGACTGGCGAGCCTTCCACCCGTCGACCGGGACGAATCCCGTTTTGTCCAGGCCACCAAGCAGATGGTCGAAACCTCCGACTATGTCGACATCCGTTTTCAGGATGCCTCGCGCTACAAGAAGCCGATCGGCATCTACTGGCTGCAATCGGCGGCCGTGGCGCTGAGCGGCGAGGGGGCGGCGGCGCCGATCTGGGTCTACCGCCTCGTCTCCATGCTTGGCATTGCCTTGGCCGTCGTCGGCATTGCCTGGACAGGCACCAAGCTGTTCGGGGCCAATGCCGGTCTCGCCGCCGGCCTGATGATGGCGGCGATCTTCGCCACCGCCTTCGAGGGGCGTGACGCCAAGACCGACGCCATGCTGCTGGCCTGCTGCGTGGCGGCGCAAGGCGCGCTCGCTCAGATCTATCTGGCATCGCGCCGCAACGAACCGGTAGCGGCCCATCTGCCGTGGATATTCTGGGCCGCTCAAGGCCTTGGAATCCTTATCAAGGGGCCGGTGGCTCCGCTGTTGTCGGTGCTGACGGTCGCCGCCCTGTTTGCCTTCGAGCGCGACTGGCGCTGGCTCCTGAAGCTGAAGCTCGTG
This sequence comes from Mesorhizobium sp. M7A.F.Ca.CA.001.10.2.1, assembly GCF_003998575.1. NCBI lineage: Bacteria > Pseudomonadati > Pseudomonadota > Alphaproteobacteria > Hyphomicrobiales > Phyllobacteriaceae > Mesorhizobium > Mesorhizobium sp. M7A.F.Ca.CA.001.10.2.1. The sequence goes on from NZ_RZQY01000098.1 coordinate 1,620, forward strand.
CGCGGTGTCGCCCTGGTGCTGTTCATCGTGCTGCCCTGGGTCGCCCTCATCACTTGGAAGAGCGGCGGCGCCTTCCTCAGTGATGCCGTCGGCAAGGACATGATGGCCAAGGTCGCCTCGGGCGAGGAATCGCACGGCCTGCCGCCGGGCTTCTACATGCTGACCTATTCCTTGTTCATGTGGCCGTTCGGTCTGATCGCGGTTGGCGCCGGGCTGCAGGCCCTCAACCGGTTGCGCGACGATCCGCGGCTGCGTTTCTGCCTCGCCTGGTACATTCCGTTCTGGCTGGTGTTCGAACTGATCCCGACCAAGCTGCCGCACTATGTCCTGCCGGCCTATCCCGGCATGGCGCTGCTGATCGGTTGGCTGTTGACCTTGCCGCCCCAGGAGGCGAATGCGCCGCTCAGGCGCTGGCAGGATTGGTTGTGGTGGTCGACCGCATTCGGTCTTGCCGTGGTCAGCCTTGGCCTGGCGGCGGTCTGCGTCGGAGCGCCGATCTATCTCACCGGCGCCTTCTCCTGGTGGAGCATCCCGGCCGCCGCGGCGGCGCTGGCGGCAGGATATTTCGCTTTTTCGCGACAGCTGCAAGTGCCGCTCTCCCGCATCGGCACAATCGCCGTCTGCGCGGGCATCACCTATGGACTGTTGTTCGGCGTCATCGCGCCTTCGCTGAAACCGATCTGGCTGAGCCCGGCGATCGAGGCGGCGTTCCAGGCCAACAGGCCTTGCGACACCACGGTGCTCGCTTCGGCGGAATATCACGAGCCGAGCCTGGTGTTCCTGGTCGGCACCAAGACCGTCCTGACCGATGTCGATGGCGTCGCCAAGCATCTGCTCGGCGATCCTGCCTGCGCCCTGGCTCTGGCGCAGGTCGGCGACGAGCAGAAACTGAATGGGTTGCTGGCGGCGCAAGGCAAGTCGGCGAACCGCGTTGCCGAGGTCGACGGCCTCAACTATTCGTCGGGAGACAAGCTGTCGCTCGGCCTCTATCGTGTAACCCAGTGACGGCTCGCCGATGCCCATGACGGCGACAATGGGGTCGAATTTCCTATGCTGGTGAAATCACGCCCGCCCGTTTCGAGCCTGCTCCTTGGGGTAGGGCGCCGGTCGCTCGACAATTTTCGCGATACGATGCAGATCGCCAAAAGCCGCCTTGCCACCCGCCCGGCCAGATACCCGAACGTTTTGTGGTCGGTCTGGGTGCTGGTCTGGGTTTTGCTGACGGCGGCAGCGTTTGTTCGTCTCGACACCCCGGCCGGAATGCTTCACGGCAAGTGGTCGGCGGGATTTGCCCGGACTGCCGACTTTTTCACCCAGTTCGGCCTGGGTGGCTGGTATCTCATTCCCTCAGTGCTTCTGCTTGTCGCCGCCAACCTGACGGATTGGCGAAGCCTCTCGCGGCGCTCGCTGATGCTGCTCTACAACTGGACCTGCCTGGCTTTTCTGGTGCTGTGCGCCACCGGCCTGTCGGGGATCGCCGTCAATGTGCTGAAATATGCCATTGGCCGGGCTCGCCCCCTCTATTACGAGGACTTTGGCGTGCTGACCCTGCACCCCTTCGCTTTCGATGCGCGCTTCGCCGGCTTTCCGTCCGGCCATGGTACGACGATGGGCGCGGTGTTCGGGGTCGCTTTGCTGTTGTTTCCGCGGCGCTGGTACATCGCCCTGGCGATCACCGCTTGTATCGCCTCGACCCGTATCTTCGTTGGCGCGCACTATCCCAGCGACACCGTCGCCGGCTTCGGCCTTGGCTGCGGCTTCGCGCTCGCCTGCGGGCTGGTCTTTGCCCGGCTCGGCTTCATTTTCCGGCCGATGCCGTCGGGACTGCCGGTCCGCAAGAGAACGTTTCGGCTGATCGGACCGACAAGGAAGGCTGCCTGAGCATTCGAAGTTCAGTTGCCGTCCAGTCCGCCATAGGATCTGACCAGGCCGGCCATGCCGGGCGACTGGTGGTCTTCGCTTTCCAGCCCCTGTGCAACGCCGACGCGATCGGCGACCGGCCGGTTCTGGCTGACCTTCCACTTGCCGTGGATTTCGCTGATCTCGATTTCCAGCCCGATAATGCCCTTGATCTGCGACTGGATGAAGGGCTCCGGCGCATCGGTCACCGCCCAGGGTGCGGCGCGGGCGCCTTCCTGGGATATGGTCAGATCGGCGATCTGCTGCGCCAGCCAGTCCTGATCATCCATCACCTTGACGGTGCCGCGAACCTGCACGATGGCGTAATTCCAGGTCGGCACCACCTTGCCGGTCTCGCGCTTGGTCTCGTACCAGGACGGCGTCACATAGGCATCGCTGCCCTGGAAGACGATCAGCACGGGGGATGCCGGGTTGTCGGCCAACAGGCGCCATTGCGGGTTGGCCCGCGCCAGATGGGCGCGCAGCGTGCCGTTAGGCCCGATTTCCGCGTCGAGCAGGAACGGGACAGCGTTGGCGACCGGCCCATCGGGCCCGTTGGAAACCAACAGGCCCAGCGGATGCGTCCGGATCAGCCCGTGCAGGATTTCCGGCCGCGTTTCCCTGAAATGAGGAGGTTCGTACATCGCCGTCCGTTCTTGCCTTGTTTATCTCAGCCGCTTCGGACGCGGATCCGACAATTCGCCGGCCAGCCGGCGGTCGAGATAGTCGGCGCATTCCTCGAGCAGCAGGTCGGCATCGTTGGCGAAGAAATGGTTGGCGCCGGGCAAGGTCTTTTGCGTGATGGTGATGCCCTTCTGCGTGTGCAGCTTGTCGACCAGGCCCTGCACATCCTTCGGCGGCGCCACCTTGTCGGCATCGCCATGGATGATCAGGCCCGATGACGGGCAGGGCGCCAGGAACGAGAAATCATAGGTGTTGGGCTGCGGCGCGATCGAAATGAAGCCTTCGATCTCCGGCCGGCGCATCAGAAGCTGCATGCCGATCCAGGAGCCGAAGGAGTAGCCGGCGACCCAGCAGCTCTTGGAATCGGGATGCAGCGACTGCACCCAGTCCAAAGCGGCGGCGGCGTCCGACAGCTCGCCGGTGCCATGGTCGAACTCGCCCTGGCTGCGGCCGATGCCGCGGAAATTGAAGCGAAGCGTGGTGAAATCCCGCTTCTGGAACATGTAGAAGAGGTCGTAGACGATCTTGTTGTTCATCGTGCCGCCGAATTGCGGGTGCGGGTGCAGGACGATGGCAATCGGCGCGCTCTTTTCCTTGGAAGGCTGATAGCGACCCTCCAGGCGGCCGGCAGGACCGGTGAAAATGACCTCAGGCATAAAATACTCCACTTGGTAATACGAACGCGCGGTGCCTGGAACGTTTCCTCTGGCCTTGACGCAGGGCGAGCGTCTTCTTAGAAGCTAGTTTAGAATTGTTCAAAACTGAGTGGCAAGACATCGAGCCCGGCCACCCGCGCCGCAAGCCGCGTAAATAGGACGGCTCGCCTTGGAATTTCAAGGAAATAACGCCATACGACAGCGGAATGGCTTCTGACGGGATTTGACGGACGAAAATGGCCGGAATACGCGCCTATCTCGACTACAATGCCAGTGCGCCGCTGCTTGCCGTGGCCCGCGAGGCTATGGTCGCGGCCCTTGACGTCGCGGCCAATCCGTCATCGGTTCACGCCGAGGGGCGCGCGGCCCGCCGCCTGATCGAGACCGTCAGGCGTGACGTGGCGGCGCTAGTCAACGCCAAGGCGGAGCATGTCGTGTTCACCTCCGGTGCCACGGAAGCAGCCTCGACGCTGCTGTCACCCGACTGGCAGATGGGGCGCGGCACGGTGCGTATGAGCCGGCTTTACGTGTCGGAGGCCGATCATCCCTGCCTGTTGAACGGCGGACGGTTCCCCGCAGCGCAGGTGACGCGGATCGGCGTCGACGCCAACGGCATTGCCGATCTCGGCGCCTTGGAGTCGGCGCTCGGCGGTCACGACAAGAGCGAGGGCCTGCCGCTGGTCGCAATCCACGCCGCCAACAACGAGACCGGCGTCATCCAGCCGATCGATCGTATCGCCGCGATCGTCAAGGCGGCGGGCGGCATCCTCATTGTCGACGCCGTGCAGGCCGTAGGGCGTGTTTCGACCGATCTATCAGCGGGTTACGCCGATTATCTGATTCTGTCCTCGCACAAGATCGGTGGACCCAAGGGCGTCGGCGCCATCGTCGCGGCTTCCGATTTGATGATGCCGAAGCCGCTGATCAATGGCGGTGGCCAGGAAAAGGGCCATCGCGGCGGAACTGAGAACCTCGCCGCCATTGCCGGTTTCGGCGCCGCCGCACGCGAGGCGCTTGCCGGATTGCCGGCCATGGATGCGGTGCGCCAGCGCCGCGACGAGATCGAGGCCATCGTCAAATCGCTGGTGCCGGACGCGGAAATCTTTGGAACCGGTGCGCCAAGGCTTGCCAATACGGCATTCTTCGCTATTGCGGGCGTCAAAGCCGAAACCGCGCAGATCGCCTTCGATCTGGCCGGTGTAGCGCTGTCGGCCGGCTCTGCCTGTTCGTCGGGCAAGGTCGGACCGAGCCATGTGCTGAAAGCCATGGGCTACGGTGACAGTCTCGGCGCCTTGCGGGTGTCGATCGGACCGGCGACCGGCGCGGAAGACGTTGAGCTTTTCCGCACCGCGCTTGCGGGTATTGCCGCACGAAGGGCGGATAGAGAACGGGCCGCGTAGCGGTTGGACGAATTTGGGCCTTTCGGCCTGGTAGAGCCGTGCGTTTCATGCTGGCCGGGTGAATTCCCGGTCGAAGCGCACTATATTAAACTTACGCTGCCGCGAGCACCTCTTCGGGGTTCGTTTTTGGCGGTGCCATAGTTTGAAAACTGTCGGGCCTTGACCCCGGCGTGGATGGAGAACGCTTATGCCTGCTGTGCAGGACACGATCGATCGGGTCCGAAAGATCGACGTCGACCAATACAAATACGGATTCCAGACCGAAATCGCTGTCGATAAGGCCCCCAAGGGCCTCAGCGAAGATATCATCCGTTTCATTTCGGCCAAGAAGGACGAACCGTCCTGGATGCTGGAATGGCGTCTGGAAGCGTATCGCCGCTGGCTGACGCTTGACGAGCCGACTTGGGCGCGCGTCCACTATCCCAAGATCGATTTCCAGGACATCTACTTCTACGCGGCGCCCAAGAGCACGCCCGGCCCGACTTCGCTGAGCGATGTCGATCCCGAACTCTTGAAGGTCTACGAGAAGCTCGGCATTCCGCTGCGCGAGCAGGAAATCCTTGCCGGCGTGCAGAAGACCGACGCCTCGGAACTCGAGGAAGTCAGCGACAATGTCTACAAATCGGGCCGCGTCGCCGTCGATGCCGTGTTCGATTCCGTCTCCGTCGTCACCACCTTCAAGAAGGAGCTGGCGCAGGCCGGCGTCATCTTCTGCTCGATCTCGGAAGCCATCCGCGAGCATCCGGAGCTGGTGAAGAAATATCTCGGCTCGGTCGTGCCGACCTCAGACAATTACTACGCCACGCTGAATTCGGCTGTGTTCACCGACGGCTCGTTCGTCTTCGTGCCCAAGGGCGTGCGCTGCCCGATGGAGCTGTCGACCTATTTCCGCATGAACGAGAAGAACACCGGCCAGTTCGAGCGCACGCTGATCATCGCCGAGGAGGGGGCTTACGTCTCCTATCTCGAGGGCTGCACGGCGCCGCAACGCGACGAGAACCAGTTGCACGCGGCGGTCGTCGAACTGGTAGCGCTCGACGATGCCGAGATCAAATATTCCACGGTGCAGAACTGGTACCCCGGCGACGCCGAGGGCAAGGGCGGCATCTACAACTTCGTCACCAAGCGCGGCGACTGCCGTGGCGACCGCTCGAAGATTTCGTGGACGCAGGTCGAGACCGGTTCGGCGATCACCTGGAAATATCCGAGCTGCATCCTGCGCGGTGACGATTCCCAAGGTGAGTTCTATTCGATTGCGGTATCGAACGGCTATCAGCAGGTCGACAGCGGCACCAAGATGATCCACCTCGGCAAGAACACGTCGAGCCGCATCATCTCCAAGGGCATCGCCGCCGGCTTCTCGCAGAACACCTATCGCGGCCAGGTCTCGGCGCACCGCAAGGCGACCAACGCCCGCAACTTCACCAACTGCGACTCGCTGCTGATCGGCGACCAGTGCGGCGCGCACACCGTGCCATACATGGAAGCCAAGAACTCGACGGCGCAGTTCGAGCACGAAGCGACGACCTCGAAGATTTCCGAGGACCAGAAATTCTACGTCATGCAGCGCGGCATCCCCGAAGAGGAAGCAATTGCGCTGATCGTCAATGGTTTCGTCAAGGACGTCATCCAGCAGCTGCCGATGGAATTCGCCGTCGAAGCGCAGAAGCTGATTGGGATTAGCCTTGAGGGCTCGGTCGGCTGACCGGACAAATATTCAGGAAACAAGAATGCTTGAAATCAGAAACCTGCACGCCCGCATCGTCGATGACGGCACCGAAATCATCCGTGGCTTGAACCTGACGGTGAAAGCCGGCGAGGTTGCCGCGATCATGGGGCCGAACGGCTCGGGAAAATCGACGCTGTCCTACATCCTCGCCGGCCGCGAGGACTATGAGGTGACCGAAGGCGACATCCTCTACAACGGCCAGTCGATCCTCGAAATGGATCCGGCCGAGCGCGCCACGTCAGGCATTTTCCTCGCCTTCCAGTATCCGATGGAGATACCGGGCGTGGCCACCATGGAATTCCTGAAAGTGGCGATGAACGAGCAGCGCAAGGCGCGTGGCGAAGAGCCGCTGAAGATCCCGGAATTTTTGAAGCGCGTGAAGGAAGCCGCCGCCTCGCTCAGCATGGACATGGCGATGCTCAAGCGGCCGCTCAATGTCGGCTTCTCCGGCGGCGAGAAGAAGCGGGCAGAGATTCTGCAGATGAAGCTGCTGGAGCCGAAACTGTGCGTGCTCGACGAGACCGATTCCGGCCTCGATATCGATGCGCTGAAGATCGTGTCCGACGGCGTCAACGCGCTGCGGGCGCCGGACCGGGCGTTCTTGGTCATCACCCACTACCAGCGCCTGCTTGAGCACATCGTGCCCGACACCGTGCACGTGCTCTACAAGGGCCAGGTCATCAAGTCCGGCGACAAGTCGCTGGCGCTCGACCTGGAAGCCAATGGCTATGCCGGCGTGATCGGCGAAGCCGCGTGAGATGCCAGAGGTAATACCGATGAACATGCACACACAACCGCAGCGGACACCGGCCGAGACAGCGTTGATCGACGCGTTCGGCGACCGGCTGTCGCTGCTGCCGGGTGACGGCGCGGTGATGCTGAAGCGCGACGACGCCATCGAGACGATCAAGCACGGCCTGCCGACGCGGCGTGTCGAATCCTGGCATTACACCGACCTGCGCCGGTTGCTGAATACCGTGCCGGACTTCGACCCCGCCGCCATGGCCAAAGCCGTTGCACCGATCGTCGACGGTTCCACCGTGGTGTCGATCCTGAACGGCAAGTCGGACGCCAAAGTGCCGGTTCTTGAAGGCGTTTCTTTCCAGCGCCTGTCGGAAAAGCTGATCGACGGCAGCGCAGCAGCTGGGCTCGATCCCTATGGCAGCGACGACGCCATCGGCGCGCTGAACACGGCTTTCGTCGCCGACGGGTATTTTGTCGACATCGCCGATGGTGTGGAACTTGAAAAGCCGGTCGAGCTGCAGAACCTGCAGGCTGGCGGCCAGACCCATGTGCGCCTGCGAGTGCGTGTCGGCGCCGGCGCCAAGGCCGTCATCGTCGAACGTCAGACGGGTGACGGCGCTGCCTTGGGCAGCTCGGTCAGCCAGCTCGTGCTCGGCGAGGGCGCCGAGGTGACGTGGCTGATCGTCCAGGAGCAGCCGGAAACGGCGGCGCATCTGGCGCAGTTCAAGGCCCATATCGGCAAGAATGCGAAACTGACGTTGTTTGTCATGAACGCCGGCGGCAGACTGGTGCGCCAGGAGATCATGGTCAGGACGACTGGCGAAGGCGCCGATTTCAAGCTGCGCGGCATCAACCTCCTGGCCGGCGACACCCATACCGACGTGACCATGGTGCTCGACCACGCCGTGCCGCACACGACCTCGACGGAAGTCATCCGCAACGTGGTGACGGGCAAGGCGCGCGGCGTCTTCCAGGGTCGCATCAACGTCCATCAATATGCGCAGAAGACCAACGCCAAGATGGCCTGCAACACGCTGCTGCTGTCGGACGACGGCGAGTTCTCGACCAAGCCCGAGCTTGAAATCTTCGCCGACGACGTGATTTGCGGCCACGGCGCGACGGTCACCGAGATCGACCATAACCATCTGTTCTACCTGATGGCGCGCGGCGTCGACGAGAAAAGCGCGCGGGGCTTGCTCGTCAAGGCCTTCGTCGCCGAGGTGATCGAGGAACTTGACGACGAGGCAATCGTCGAAGCGCTGGAGGCGCGGCTCGACGGCTGGTTCGCGGCGCACGGGTGATTTGATGAACGCACCGGGCAAGATCGGAGATTTCTACGACGTCGAAGCGATCCGCCGCGATTTCCCGATCCTGTCGCGGGAAGTCTATGGCAAGCCGCTGGTCTATCTCGACAATGGCGCCTCGGCACAAAAGCCGCAGGCGGTGCTGGACACAATCCAGCATGCCTATTCCCAGGAATACGCCAACGTCCATCGCGGCCTGCATTTTCTCTCGAACGCCGCGACCGATGCCTACGAAAAGGCGCGAGAGACGGTGCGCCGCTTCCTCAATGCGCCGAGCACCGACAACATCATCTTCACCTCGAACACGACTTCGGCCATCAACACGGTCGCCTATGGCTATGGCATGCCCAACATCGGCGAGGGCGACGAGATCGTGCTGTCGATCATGGAGCACCACTCCAACATCGTTCCCTGGCATTTCATCCGCGAGCGGCAGGGCGCCAAACTGGTCTGGGTGCCGGTCGACGATCTCGGCGTCTTCCACATCGAGGAATTTGAAAAGCGGCTGACCAGCAAGACAAAGCTCGTTGCCATTACCCACATGTCGAACGCGCTTGGCACTGTGACGCCGATCAAGGAAATCGTGCGCATTGCGCATTCGCGCGGAATTCCGGTGCTGGTCGACGGCAGTCAGAGCGCCGTGCATATGCCTATCGACGTGCAGGATCTCGACTGCGACTTTTTCGTCTTCACCGGGCACAAGGTGTATGGCCCGTCGGGCATCGGCGTGCTCTACGGCAAGAAGGACATTCTCGCTGGCATGCGGCCCTTCATGGGCGGCGGCTCGTTGTAGGTGACGATGTCTTCCGTCACCTCCTCGATCATCTCGCCGCCGCACCGCTTCGAGGCCGGCACGCCGCCGATCGTCCAGGCGATCGGGCTGGGTGCCGCGCTCGACTATATGGAAACGATCGGCCGCGAGCGCATTGCCGCCCATGAGGAAGACCTCAAGAACTACGCGCATGAGCGGCTGCGCTCCATCAATTCGCTGCGCATCTTCGGTGATGCGCCCGGCAAGGGCGCCATCATCTCGTTCGAACTGCAAGGCATTCATGCGCATGACGTGTCGATGGTGATAGACAGGCAGGGCGTTGCGGTGCGGGCGGGCACGCATTGCGCCCAGCCGCTGTTGAAACGCTTCGGCGTAACCTCCACATGCAGGGCATCGTTCGGCATGTATAATACCAGGGCCGAAGTCGACGCTTTGGCCGAGGCGCTTGAAAAAGCGCGCAAATTCTTCGGATGACGAGTTTTTTGGGTGACGACCATGGATGATGCAAGCATCGCTGCCGAGACCACTCCGGAAACCGCGCCCAATACGCTGGTTTCGGGATCAGCCATTCCAGCCGACGAACTGGCGCGGCTGACCGACGACATCGTCTCGGCGCTGAAGACGGTCTACGATCCGGAAATCCCGGCCGATATCTACGAGCTCGGCCTGATCTACAAGATCGACATCGAGGACAATCGCTCGGTCAAGATCGACATGACGCTGACCGCTCCGGGCTGCCCTGTCGCCGGCGAAATGCCCGGCTGGGTCGAAAATGCCGTCGGCGCCGTCGAAGGCGTGTCCGGCGTCGAGGTCAACATGACCTTCGACCCGCCGTGGTCGGCCGACCGCATGTCGGAAGAGGCGCAGGTCGCGGTGGGTTGGTACTAGCGTTGGGCCTGGCATACTTGCGCCAGGGGTAAAACTTCACCATTTTAGGTGAGGAATCATTCGGCAGGCCTTGAACCTGCATGGAATGGAAGGAAAAAGAATGGGACGCTTTGCCGTCATCACGATGACCGAAAAGGCCGCCGACCGGGTGCGCGAGATTGTCGCCACGCGTGACAATGCGCACGGCATCCGCCTCGGCATCAAGAAGGGCGGCTGCGCGGGCATGGAATATACGGTCGATCTGGTGACCGAGCCCAATACCAAGGACGACCATATCGAGCGCGACGGCGCGCATGTCTATGTGGCGCCCGAGGCAGCGCTATTCCTGTTCGGCACCGAGATGGATTTCGAGCAGACGACGCTGCGCACCGGCTTCACCTTCCACAATCCGAACCAGAGTTCGGCCTGCGGCTGCGGCGAATCCGTCGAACTGAAGCCGGCCGACCTGAAGGCGCTGGCAGAGGCACGCGCCTCCGCCTGACCCTCCTTCGCCCGTTTACGGGGCTAATCCACCCACATGCCCGTGCGCTTGTGCCAGTCGGCGATCGATTCCTCGGGATAGACGTCGAAGACCTTGTCATGCTTGCCAACCACCGGCTCCACCCAGTTCGCCTTGTATTTCAGCATGAGGTGCACCTTGCTTGGCGGAATGGGTAAATCGCTGTCGATCGCCGAAGCGAAGGGATGCACCAGCTCCGGCCATGTCGGGTCGTAGAGCCAAAGGGCTGATCCACATTTCTTGCAGAAATTGCGCTCGCCGGTCGAGATTTCGCAATGCGGATGCTCGTCGTCCTCGATCTCCGCCCGAAAGACGCCGAGGCTGCGCTTGCCCCTGATGTTCAGTGTTTCGTTGTCGGCACCGAGATTGATGGCAAACCCGCCGCCGCCCTGCTGCTTGCGGCAGATCGAGCAGTAGCACAGCATGAATGGCGCCGGCGTGTGGCTCTCCACCTCGAAACGGACGGCATTGCAGCGGCAGGAGCCTTTGAGCAGCACGGGCATAGCGGGAACTCCGATCGACCTCACACAACCTGTCAGCATGATTTTGGTTGCGGCGATGACAAGGCCAAACGCCGGTGACATGATCGCGGCATGGACAATGAACGCATCGCCGAACTGTTCGAAGGCCTCGGCCCGGTCAGCATCCGAAAACTGTTCGGCGGCAAGGGCATCTATTTCGACGGTGTCATCGTCGCCATCGTGCTGCGTGGCGAATTGCTGTTGAAGGCCGACGAGCAAAGCGTGCCCGAGTTCGAGGCCGCCGGCTGCACGCAATGGACCTATACCGGCTCGCGCCACGGCAAGCTGGTCGCCATGCCCTACTGGAGCGTTCCAGACAGCGCTTTCGATGATCCCGACGAGATGACGATCTGGGCACGCCGGGCCTATGAGGCGGGGCGACGGGCGGGGAAGTAGATTCCCGCAAGCGCGAGGCCACCCCCTCATCCGTCCGCTTCGCGGCCACCTTCTCCCCGAGGGGAGAAGAGGTCGACGTCGGCGCTGCAAGCTCCTCTCCCCTCGGGGAGAAGGTGGCCGCGAAGCGGACGGATGAGGGGG
>NZ_RZQY01000990.1:0-1501 GCF_003998575.1 Mesorhizobium sp. M7A.F.Ca.CA.001.10.2.1
GGACGGGTGTACCAACGCCACAAGCTGCGCGATCATGCCGCCCATCGACATGCCGACGACATTCGCCTTGCCGATACCGTGGTCGTCGAGAACGCGCATTGCATCGTCGGCCATATCATCGAACGTGTAGGGCGGCTCTCCCGGCTTGTATTTGGTCGAACGGCCGGTATCGCGATTGTCGTAGCGGATCACGAACAGGCCGGCATCGGCCAGTTCCCGGCAAAACGCCTCCGGCCACCACAGCATCGAGGCCATCGCTCCCATGATCAGCAACAGCGGCGGGTTCGCCGGATCGCCAAAGGTTTCGGATATGATTTCGGGGCGTTCGGTCGTCGTCACGGTGCGGCCTCCTCTCCTGCAATACTGATTGCATTTTGCAATCGGTTGCACGATAATAAAACTGATACGACAATGCAACTGGTTTTGGAGAAAAAATCTCATGAGCATGGATCGCCGGTCCGGATGTCCGATCAACCTGTCGCTGGAAGTGTTCGGCGATCGCTGGAGTCTGATCATCCTTCGCGACATGATCTTCGGCGGCAGGCGTCATTTTCGCGAGCTGCTCAACGGATCGATGGAAGGCATCGCCTCCAACATCCTCGCCGATCGGCTGAAGCGGCTGATGGAACTGGGCATGCTGACCAAAGCCGACGACCCCTCGCACAAGCAGAAGGCGATCTACAGCCTGACCGAAATGGCGATCACGCTGGTGCCGATCCTGGCCCATCTTGGCGCCTGGGGCCGCGTCTGGCTGCCGGTCAGCGAAGAACTCTCGATCCGCGCCGAACTTCTGGAAAAGGGCGGACAGCCGATGTGGGACAAATTCATGGACGAGTTGCGCCATGAACATCTCGGCAAGCCGCTCGATACCGCCTCGGGTCCTTCTGTCCGCGCCACCTTGCAGGCCGCCTATGAAGCCCTGGTTGCCAGCAAGGCTCTCGCCGCCGACTCTGCCGCTTGACCAACTTATTTTCCCGTTTGGGGGCCGGCTCTGCTAGAAGAAGCGGAAAATCACAATTCACGGGATTGGATAAGGTCTTGGTTGAGAACTCTCGGGATGCTGCCCGCGCACGCGCCGACCTGCGCTTCAAGAAGCAGGAAGAGGCGGCAACCGTCCGCCAGAAGGCGATGGCCGAATACGTCGCCGAGAGCGACGCCCGCCAGGCCAAGACCAACAAGCTGCGGGCGCTGCGTCTCGCCAAGGAAGCCGAAGACCTCGCCAACGCGCCAGCGGAACCTGCCAAGAAGCCGGCCCGCGCCAAGAAAAAATGACCTGAAGCCGCACAGGCACCAACTCCTATCCGGAGGCTGTGACGGTCGCTTCCTTCCCACCTCTTCACGCGAAGCAATTTCAACCGAAACCGGGATGTTATCTCGCCCGTCGACGGTCGATGATCGACGCCTTTCAGACAGGAGACCGCCATGACCGCACTGCCGCTCGAAAAAGCCAGGCAAATCATCGATGCCGCCTTTGCCAAGGGCTCCGATCTCAAGCTTAAGC
>NZ_RZQY01000991.1:0-1498 GCF_003998575.1 Mesorhizobium sp. M7A.F.Ca.CA.001.10.2.1
GTGCCTTCGGCACCTCGGCCAGCGCGATGTGGATGGTGACGGGAACGGTGCGCAGGTCGGGTCCTGCCAGCATCATCACCGGCATCGCCTCGACGCCGCTGTGCCGGGCCGCCAGATGCGCCAGATACTCGGTGTGGCCGGGGAAGCGAAAGCCGGCGTCGTAGAGCGGCTTCTTGGCGATGGGGCAGGTGACCACGGCCGAGGCTTCGCCGGCAAGGCAATCGGCGACGGCGCGGTCGATGGCCTCGATGGTGGCGGCCGCATTGGCCGGATCCGGCCGGCCGGGACTGTCGATGCAGCGGGCAGTCAGTGGAACGATCGGCAAGGCGCGGGCAAAGACCTGCGCCGCTTGCGCTGATGTCGTTTCGACGACCGGCAGCGAAATGCCGAGCAGGCGCGCCCGGGAGGCGATCAGCGCCGGATCGGCGAGCAGGTAGAAGGGGGGCAGGGCGGCAGCTTCGCGCGCCATAAAGGCGGCGATGGCGATCTCCGGCCCAATGCCGGACGGATCGCCGGCGCTCAACGCGAGCGCAGTCACTGCGTTGCTCACGTCAGCGCTTGACGATGCGGGCTTTTGCCTTCAGCTCGTCGACATATTTCTTGCTGAGCGCGTCGGCATCCTTGTCGCCGCCGGAGCCTTCGGCCTGAAACGCCATCTGGGCGACCTTGTCGTCGGACACTTCGCGCGACGAGCAGATGCCGATGAATTCGACGCCGCGTTCGGTTTCGCGCGTGGCAGTGGCACCGCCGACTTTGGTCGCCTTGATCTGCTCGGCCCAGTCCGGCGGCAGCTGCGGCGCCAGCACCCGGCCCAGATCCCGAACGGTGACGTCGATCAGGCCCTTGGCGAATTCGCGCGTCGTGTTGCAGCCGTTGAAGCGGGTGCGCATGGCGTCGGCCTCGCGCTTGCGTTTGCCCAGCGTCGCGCTGCGTTCAGCCGCCGGAACCACGAAGATGACCTGCTGCAGCATGTATTCGGTGGCGCTCGGTTTGGCGCCGCCTTTTTCGAGCATCTTCCTCACGAGATCCTGCTCGCTGACGGCACCGGTGCCGTCGCCGGAACGGTAGCGCGCGCTCAAAGCCTGGTTCCAGGCCATCTGGGCGCGGATGAATTCCTTGAAGTGGCTCTTGGTGACGCCTGACTTCTCCATGACGCCGTCAAGCTGGCTGAGCTGCATCTTGTTGCTCGAGGCAAAGCGCTGATACGCCGCCTCGACCTGTGCGTCGCTGATGCGGATGCCAAGCCGCTTGGCCTCGGCCATACGCAGCGTCTGGTCGATCATTTCCTGGCCGGCATCGCCCTTCTTGCGCTGCAGCTTCAGGAAGGCGGCGCGATGGGCTATGTCGCCGGTGGTGACCGGAATGTTGTTGACGACGTATTTGATCTCGCTGGCGAAAGCCGGCGGCGTCATTGCAGTGATCGACACGGACGTCGCCGCCACGAGCAACGCGAAACCTGCTGAAAAGAGGTATTTCCTCATCGTTGGTATCCCAATTC
>NZ_RZQY01000992.1:0-1496 GCF_003998575.1 Mesorhizobium sp. M7A.F.Ca.CA.001.10.2.1
TCGGCGCCGCCGAAACGGGGGACGACGTCGGTTGCGTTGTGCAGGCAGCGCTGCAGCCTCTCGGCCACGCTCTTCAACAGCCAGTCCCCGGCCGGATGTCCCCAGGTGTCGTTGACCGCCTTGAAGCGATCGAGATCGAGCGAAAAGATTGCCAGCGGCGTGACCGCCGTGGCTTCCAGCGCAAGGTCGAGCCGTTCGCGAAACATCGAGCGGTTGGGCAATCCCGTCAGCGTATCGTGATGCGCAAGATGGGTCATGCGCTCTTCGGTGCGGCGACGTTCTGTGACGTCGTCGAAGGTCACTACCCAGCCGCCGCCGTTCATCGGCCGGCGTGTGACCAGAACCGTCCTGCCGTCGGCAAGATGCCGGTAGGCCGAATGCATTTTTGCCGCCGTCAGGCAGGCTTCGGTCTTGGCGACTTCGCTGTCGACGTCGATCTCCGTATAGATGCCGAGTTCCAGCAATCTTTCGAGCGCCTCGCGGTGCGTCGTTCCAAGCGGGAAGTCTGCCGCGGTGACATTGTAGAGTTCAAGAAAACGCCGGTTGCGCACGATCATCTTGCCGTCGGCGCCGTACATCAGCAGGCCTTGCGACATGTTGGCAAGCGCTGCGTCGAAGCGGCGGTGCTGCTCCTTGAGATCCTCTTGCGCGCGGCGCTGCTCGGTGATGTCCTCGTAGATCGAGACCCAGCCGCCCAGAGCCAGAGGGCGGTGCGAGATGCTGACGATGCGGCCGTCCGACAGTGTTTCTTCATAGGTCGAGGGCTTTGCCTGATCGATATAGGGCTTGCGGATGGCGTAGAGTTCGTCGGCGGTTTGCGAGGCGATGCCGATATCGACGCTGTGGCGCAGAATGTCGAGGAACCGGATGCCGGGCCTTATGACGCTGGCTTCGAGGCAAAAGATGTTCAGGTAGTTGCCGTTGCAGATGATCATCCGCTCGTCGGCGTCGAACATGCACAGGCCGTGCGACATGTTCTCGACCGCAGCCGAAAAGCGTTGGTTCTGCTCGCGCAGTTCGTCTTCCATGTGGCGGGAGCGGTCCATGCCTTCGGCCTCCCGTTTCGGGATGGTCGAACCATCCTTGGCATCAGCGACGGGCATGAGCGCGCCTGCGGACCGTGATCGAACGCGCTATTGTGGCCGCCGCCGGTTAATTTAGCGTTTTAATGCATGTCGCCCAAAAGTGACCTCGGTTTTGGGGAAAACGACATGCATAAAACAAGACCTAAAGCGCGGCGCATGAATCCGTTTCAGCGCGACGCGCTTTAGCCGATTGCGGTTGCCGAAACCTGGTGCCGCGACGTCTCGATCGCGGAAAACCGCTTCAGGAACGCATTTTGCGCCCAGGTCACCGAGCGTGGCGTGAAATCGAAGCGGTCGGCATTGAAGCCGCGCGGACGGCCGAAGAACTCGGTCGCCTCGGCGGTCGAAAAGCCGGCGAGCAGCGTTGCCTCGAAATAGGCGGCGATCTGGTCGGCGCGCTTGATCTCCTTG
>NZ_RZQY01000993.1:0-1495 GCF_003998575.1 Mesorhizobium sp. M7A.F.Ca.CA.001.10.2.1
GGCTGAGACCGCCGCCCTCGATGGCAAGCGGCGCGACATAGGCAAAGACGGTGAAGGCGCCGATCAGCGCCAGCACTGTCGTCAACAGGATCGGCATCACGCCGGGACGCAGCGCTGCCCCCAGCCTGCGCTTCAAGGGCAGCCTGGTGCCAACGATGCCCCGCGGCAGCCGGTACCAAAGGATCGCGCCGGCAAGCGCGCCAAGGCCGGCGATGGCAAAAAAAGTTCCGCGCCAGCCGGCAACGGTGGCAACGAGCGCGCCCAGTGGCGCACCGAGCGCAACGGCCACCGTGGTGCCGCCGACGACGACGGCGATGGCACGCGCCCGGTGATGGTCATCGACCAGCGCCACCGCGGTGCCTTGCGCGGTTGCGGCGAACAGGCCCGACGACAGCGCCATGACGATGCGCGCGACCAGCAGCAGTTCGAAGGAGGAACTCAAGGCAGCGGCGACGTTGCCGAGCACGAAGAACACCAGCGTCCACAGGATGACGCGGCGCCGGTCCCACTCGCCTGTCAGCGTCGCCAGGATCGGCGTGCCGATCGCATAGGCGAGCGCA
Organism: Mesorhizobium sp. M7A.F.Ca.CA.001.10.2.1; assembly: GCF_003998575.1. NCBI lineage: Bacteria > Pseudomonadati > Pseudomonadota > Alphaproteobacteria > Hyphomicrobiales > Phyllobacteriaceae > Mesorhizobium > Mesorhizobium sp. M7A.F.Ca.CA.001.10.2.1. The sequence goes on from NZ_RZQY01000993.1 coordinate 561, forward strand.
AAGGCGGTGATCAGCGTGCCGGCCAGCGGAATGGAGATACCGGCATCCGCCGCGATGTCGGGCAGAAGGCTGGAGATGACGAAGCCTTCGGTCGAGATCGTGAACGATCCGAGCGCGAGCCAGAAAAGGCGCTTGTCCATGGCGGGATGTCCTTAGTTCAAAAGTTATTGAACAATTGGACACAATAGGGCATCATGTCAATGAAGCCAGGGAAAAATAGCTGAACCTTCCTGACAGCCCTGTGTCAGCACAGGTCGGCGCCAGACGGAGAAAGGCCGCGTGCGGGCCAACAATGATGGATGCGTTGAAATCGGACCCGACTGTGCTTAGTTTCGAGCCATGACCTTGCCACACCCCAATACGGACCAGATCAGCCTGCCGATCGTGCTTGGCGTGCTCGGCGACCCGACCCGGCTCGCCATCGTGCGCTATCTCGCCAGCAAGCAAGGCGTGCCGCTGAACTGCAGCCAGTTCCTCGATTTCGGCTCGAAGACCAATCTGAGCTACCACCTGGCCAAATTGCGCGAGGCCGGCGTCACCCGCGCCGAGGTGGTCGGCACCAACCGCATGATCACACTGCGCCGCGCCGATCTCGACGCCCGCTTCCCCGGCCTGCTCGACAGCGTCATCGCCGCCGCCGGCGACGATCCGGCACTGCCGGCGGTCGGCGGCCACGATATTGAAGTGCACGCCTGACCTTGCAGAACTTGGGTTCCTCGCCCACGAACGTGGGGAAAAGGAAAAGCGGCGTCACACAGGAGCTTCCCGAAATGCGCATCGCCGTCCTCGCCGATATCCACGGCAATGTGCTGGCGCTCGACGCCGTGCTTGACGATCTGGAGCGGCGCGGCGGCGCCGACCTGACCGTCAATCTCGGCGACAGCGTTTCCGGCCCGCTCTGGCCGCGCACGGTCGGCAGGTTCAGCGCCTCCAAC
>NZ_RZQY01000994.1:0-1494 GCF_003998575.1 Mesorhizobium sp. M7A.F.Ca.CA.001.10.2.1
GGTCGGCACGCTCGAGCGTACCGACATAACCGCTGTCGCGCAGCACGCTGACGCGATCCGCAAGCTGGTAGACCTCTTCCATGCGGTGACTGATGTAGATGATGGCGATGCCTTGCGATTTCAGCGTCGCGATGACCTCGAACAGCCGGTCGGTCTCGCGCGAGGTCAGCGACGTGGTCGGCTCGTCCATGACGATGATGCGCGCATTGGTCGACAGCGCGCGGGCGATCTCGACCAATTGGCGCTCGCCGAGCGACAGGCTGGAGACCATGTCGCGGGCCGAAAAGGAGACGCCCAGACGCGCGACGATCTCCCTGGCGCGCCGGGTGCACTGGTCGCGGTCGACGATACCGAAGCGTCGCGGCTCGTTGCCGAGGAAGATGTTTTGCGCCACCGTCAGATTGGGCGCCAGCGACAGCTCCTGATAGATCACCGCGACGCCGCTGGCGCGCGCCTTGATCGGATCGCCGGTCGCGGCCGGCATGCCGTCGATCAGGATCTCGCCGCCGGCATCCGGCCGATAGGCGCCTGAAAGCACTTTCATCAATGTCGACTTGCCGGCGCCGTTTTCGCCCATCAAGGCGTGCAGCTCGCCGGCGTGGACGCTGAGCGAGACATCGTGCAAGGCACGGATGGTGCCGAACGTCTTGGAGATGTGCCGCATCTCCAGCACCGGCTGGCGCGCGGTCTCGGCCCTGGCAATCGCACTCATCGCGCGCCTCCCACTGCCGCATCAGCGACGCCGCGGTCCATGGTGGCGTCGCGCCAATTGCTGCGATAGCCTGCCAACCCGGTGAAACGCGATGCGCGCACCGGCTCCGGAACTTCGGCGGCGAATTCGCGCCCGACGCTCTCGAAGGCGAGCGCCGCGGCACCCGTGGCGCTGCCCTCCAGCGTGGCGCCCTGCAGGAAGGCCTGGCCGGGACGCAACTGCGCCAGCAGCCCGGCGAGCACACCGCCTGTGTTCAGCCCGCCATCGACGATCACGGTGTTGTTCGAATGGATGAGGTCGAGGCAGAGATCGACCATCAGCGCGACATAGAGCAGCGCCGCGGCCGCGCGTTCCTCGGCATTGGGCGCGCGCCCGACCAGTCGGCCGGAATGCCCCGACATCGGCCCGCCCGGCGCAAAGCTCGGCAGCGCCATGATGCCGGCATCGATCACCCGCTGCACCACTGGGCCGGCGATCTCGCCTTGCCAGCCGGCGCTGATTGTTGCGAATTCGCGCCCGCCCATGAAGCGGATGGTCGGTACTGGGCCGCCGCCGACATCGACGTTGACCAGCATGTCGCGATCCCGGTCGAGTGCGTCGAGCGGGCAGTCCGGATTGAGCACGATGACCCAGGTGCCGGTCGAAACGACGGTGACCGGGCCAAGCTCCTGCCGGCGATAGGCATGCAGCGCCGCATTCGAGTCATGGACGCCGTTGTGGATGGCGATCGGTCGCGCCGCGGCGCCGAGGCGGTGCTCGCCGATAACAGTGCCGGCGCGCTC
>NZ_RZQY01000995.1:0-1494 GCF_003998575.1 Mesorhizobium sp. M7A.F.Ca.CA.001.10.2.1
GTGCCTACATCTATCACGGCCGCGTCAAGGCGCTCGCCGAGGCTGCCCGCGAAGGCGGCTTGAGCTTCTAAGCATAGTCCCGAAAAGTTGCAGACTTTTCGGATAGGGATTATGCGAAGGAATTGATTTCGCCCCCGGTGACCGTTTCCCGATTTATTCGGGGCGAGGCACCGGATCTTATCAGCAACCGTGCTTCCGGAAAAAAACAAGGAACAGGATATGGCACAGGAACGTAGGGATGGCGGCCGCGGCCGCGATCGTGAAGAACGCGATGACGGCATGGTGGACAAGCTCGTCCACATCAACCGCGTCGCCAAGGTCGTCAAGGGCGGCCGTCGCTTCGGTTTTGCAGCACTCGTCGTCGTCGGCGACCAGAAGGGCCGCGTCGGCTTTGGTCACGGCAAGGCGCGCGAAGTGCCGGAAGCCATCCGCAAGGCAACTGAATCGGCCAAGCGCGACATGATCTTCGTGCCGCTGCGCTCGGGCCGTACGCTGCATCACGACGTCGAAGGACGCTGGGGTGCTGGACGCGTGCTGCTGCGCGCCGCCAAGCAAGGTACCGGCATCATCGCCGGTGGCCCGATGCGCGCTGTCTTCGAGACGCTCGGCATGCATGACGTGGTCGCCAAGTCGATGGGTTCGTCGAACCCCTACAACATGGTTCGCGCCACCTTCGACGCGCTGAAGAGCCAGATGCATCCCAAGGATGTGGCTGCTGCTCGCGGCATCAAGTATTCGACCCTTCAGGCCCGCCGCGGCACCGCCGTTGCGGCTGAAGAATAGTCGATCTGACCAGGGATTTTGACCATGGCCAAGAAAGCAACCAAGACCATCACCGTTGAGCAGATTGGTTCGCCGATCCGCCGTCCGAAGGAGCAGCGCGCGACGCTGGTCGGCCTCGGCCTCAACAAGATGCACAAGCAGCGCACGCTGGAAGATACGCCCTCCGTGCGCGGCATGATCGCTGCCGTCCAGCATCTCGTCCGCGTCGTGGACGAGGGCTGAGCCAGAGCGCAGGAGAACTCAGATGAAACTCAACGATCTGCGTGACAAGGACGGCGCGACGCACTCCAAGAAGCGTCTCGGCCGTGGTATCGGCTCCGGCTCCGGCAAGACCGGCGGTCGCGGCGTCAAGGGCCAGAAGGCGCGCTCCGGCGTCGCCATCAACGGCTTCGAGGGTGGCCAGATGCCGCTCTACCGGCGCCTGCCGAAGCGTGGCTTCAATAACATCTTCGCCAAGAGCTTCACCGTCGTGTCGCTGGCCCGCATCCAGGTGGCCATCGACGCCAAAAAGCTCGACGCCAAGGCGACCGTGACGGCTGAATCGCTGGTTGCCGCCGGCGTCATCCGCCGCGTCAAGGACGGCGTGCGCATCCTCTCGGACGGCGAGATCAAGGCGAAGCTCGCCTTTGACGTCGCCGGCGCCTCCAAGGCCGCGATCGAGAAGATCGAAAAGGCCGGCGGTTCGGTCAAGCTGCCGCAGGAAAAGGCAGC
>NZ_RZQY01000996.1:0-1493 GCF_003998575.1 Mesorhizobium sp. M7A.F.Ca.CA.001.10.2.1
GGTTTTGGCTCCGCCCTGCACCTGTTCGCTGGCGTTGAAAGCGCCGTTCTCATCGAGCAGTTTCTGGTACATCGGCAGCGCGACGCCTTCCGAGATCGGCATGACGCCGACCGATGTCAGCAACGGCTTCAGCGCTTGCGCCGCGCGCAGGCCGCCGGAGACGCCGCCATAGCTGAAAATGGCTGCAGGCTTGTACTTCCATTCACGCGAGAGATAATCGACCGCGTTGACGATCGCCGGCGCCACGAAATAATTGTATTCCGGCGCCACGAAGACGAAGGCGTCGGCGGCATCGATCGCTTTCGACCAGGCCTTGGTATGGTCGTTCTTGTAATTGCCGAGCCTTGGATGGTGCGGTTCGTCCAGCACCGGAAGCTTGAACGTATCGATGTCGGTCAGTACCGGCTCGAATTTTCCATGCCCGCGCGCGAACGTCTCCAGCCACTCGGCAAAAACCGGTCCGGCGCGGCCTGGCCGCGTGCTGCCGATGATGATGTTCAACTGGTGCTTCAAGGCGGGCTCCTAGGTCTGGCGGTATCTGTTGGTGACCTACGGCAGGACACGGCCGCGGACAAGGCGGCACCGCCATGGAGGCGGTCACAATCGGCTGAACGGATCGCCTGCTGTGACGCCTCGGGCTGTATATTTGCGCCTGCCGTTCGGTCACATGGACGCCCGCATTGCCAGCCATTACATTGGGGTATCAGCGGAGCAGCCCATGGACATCCAGCCCGCCCCCTTCATTCCCCCGGCGCCGAAGCCGCGCACCACGCCGCCCTCGACGCTGGAGATGATCCGCATCGTCTACCGCAACCCGCTCGAATTGTGGGGTGAGCACACCTACAACGAGCCGTGGATCTCGGCCAGTGGTGTTGGTGGACATCTGATCGTCGCCAATGATCCCGGCCTGATCCGCCATGTGCTGGTCGACAATGCCAGGAACTACAAGATGGCGACGGTGCGTCAGAAGATCCTGCGGCCGATCCTGCGCGATGGCCTGCTGACCGCCGAGGGCGAGGTCTGGAAGCGGTCGCGCAAGGCGATGGCGCCGGTGTTCACGCCGCGCCACATCTTCGGCTTCGCCCAGCCGATGCTGAGACGCACGCTGGACTTCGTCGCCCGCTACGAAGACGGCGGCACGTCCGACATCGCCCATGACATGACGCTGCTCACCTACGACATCCTGGCCGAGACGCTGTTTTCCGGCGAGATATCGGGCGAGCCTGGCAGTTTCGCCAACGAGATCGACCGCCTGTTCGAGACCATGGGTCGCGTCGATCCGCTCGATCTGTTGCGCGCGCCCGACTGGCTGCCGAGGCTGACCCGTATCCGCGGCCGCAAGACCATGGCCTATTTCCGCAAGATCGTCACCGACACTGTCAAGATGCGCGAAGCGAAATTCAAGCGCGACCCCGATGCCGTGCCGCAGGATTTCCTGACGCACCGTCGCCATCTTGTAGTTCCTGGCATTGTCGACCAGCACATGGCGGATC
>NZ_RZQY01000997.1:0-1490 GCF_003998575.1 Mesorhizobium sp. M7A.F.Ca.CA.001.10.2.1
CCTTGCGCGCGTTTTCGATCAGCGAAACGCTGGCCGCCAGCTGCCGGCGCCGCTCGGCCTCGCCATTCAGCCGCCGCATGGCCATGGCCAGCACCGCAAGCTTTGTCTGCGAACCGCCATCGGACTTTGAGGGCGCAGCGCCTTTCGGCGCTCCTTTGCCGCGTATCTCACGCTGGCGGCGGTGTGCTTGGGTTTGGGCCTTGTCGCGCCGCTCCCGCAACAGCTTGACCAGGCCGGCAAGATCGGCGTCGGAAAGCTCCTGCACCGCCGGATGGTGCGATTTCTCCACCAGTTCCTGTTCGTCCGCGCTCAGCGCACGCGCCGCTTCCTTGCGTGAAATCGCCATGGCATTCCTCCTCCGCTGGCACGCCTGTCTGTTTCAGGCCATTCGCATGAGTTTCTGCCCCAAAACCGCGTCGGTCAAGAATAGCCCTGCTGACGATGCCGGATGGTCGAATACCGAGCCGCTCAGCCTGTGCATCGGCTGCGCAGATAGGCGCAGACCAGCTCGATGAGTTCCGCTCGCAATTCCGGCGATTGCAGTTCGCCATGTCGCGCTGCGGCATGCACGACCCCTTCGACCGCACCCGACAGCACACGTCCGGCAATGTCGTCGCGCTTGGGATCGGGCTTGCCCGAGGCAGATGCGATCACGGCTTGGTAGCGGCGCAGATACTCCGCCTCGAACTGATCCTGTGTCGAGCGTGCGGCAAGCGGCACCTCGTCGAGCAGGACGCGATGCAGTTCCTGATCGACGCTGTGGGCGGCGACGACGCCATCGACAAGCTTCGCCGCCCGCTGTTCCACCGTGATCACTGCGTCACGCTCATCCGAACCGGATATGGCCGCGAGCACCGCGTCGAGATGGCGTTTTCGGATCTCCTCCGCCAAGGCCAGCTTGTTGGGAAAATACTGGTAGATCGAGCCGACGCTGACACCAGCCGCCGAAGCCGTCTCGTTGGTGGTGAAATGCGCCCACCCACGCCGAGCCAGAACGCGAGCCGCGGCTTCGACAATCGTATCCACGGTTGCGCGGGAACGCTGTTGCCGTGGCGCTTTGCGCACGCTTCCATGCTCTGAGGGAACGCGAGTAGCCATATCAGGGCCTTTTCACCAAAATGCGAGTGTCCGCTCACATTTATCGAGCCAAGCCTGCCACGCAAGTCAATGAGAGGTCGCTATGAGCAACAAGACACTGCTTTTATCCCTGTTCCGCTACAAATCCTGGGCCGACAATGAACTCCTCGCTCTTTTGGCAGAGATCGAAAACGAGACAACCGAGAAGCAGCTTGGCGCGATCCTTGAGACCGTCAATCACGCGCATGTCGTCGACCGGATCTTTGCGTCGAACCTCCAGCAGCAGAAGCACTCCTATCGAGACACGGGCACGAGCAGCACACCGACGCTCGCGGAGCTGTCCAAGGCGATCAAGGAAACCGACCGGTGGTACCTCCGCTACGTCGAACAGGTCGACCCCGAAGAACTGGCGG
>NZ_RZQY01000998.1:0-1484 GCF_003998575.1 Mesorhizobium sp. M7A.F.Ca.CA.001.10.2.1
CGGTCGGCGACCATGATTTCGACACGCCTTCGCAGACGATCGAAGCCTGTGTGACCGCGGTTCGCGGCAGCAATCATCACTACACCCCGCTTCCCGGCCTGCCGCGCCTGCGCAAGGCGATGGCGGCGGCCTCGAGCGCCTGCACCGGCGTCGAGACGTCGCCGGATCAGGTGATCGCCACGCCGGGCGGCCAGGCCGCACTCTATGCGGCCGTGCAGGGCGTGCTCGACCAGGGCGACCACGCCATCGTCGTGGCGCCCTATTATGCCACCTATCCCAACACGTTCAGCGCCGCAGGCGCTGACTTCACCGTCGTCGAGACACCGGCCGAGGATGGCTTCCAGCCACGTGCCGACATGATCCGCGCGGCAATCCGGCCGAACACGCGCGCTATCCTGATCAACACGCCGAACAATCCGACAGGTGCGGTCTATTCGCGCGAGCGGCTGGAGCAACTGGCAGAAGTCTGCCGGGAGCACGACCTCTGGCTGCTGTCGGACGAAGTCTACTGGACGCTCGGCGGCGGCGAGCACGTCTCGCCGCGCTCGCTGCCAGGGATGGCCGAGCGCACGCTGGTCATCAATTCGATGTCCAAGAGCCACGGCATGACCGGCTGGCGCATGGGCTGGCTGACGGGACCGGAGGAGATGATCACGCTCATGATCAATCTCAATCTGGTGACGACCTACGGCCTGCCGGCCTTCATCTCGATCGCCTGTTCCGAGGCGCTGGAGAACCGTTACGGCGTCAAGGAGATCGCCGAACGTTACGCGGCACGCCGCACCGTCTTGCTCGACGCCGTGCGGGGCATGAACGACGTGACCGTGCGCGGTTCGGAGGGCGGCATGTATGTCATGCTCGACATCTCGGCCGTCGAACCGGACGATGAGAAATTCGCCTGGGCCCTGCTCGACAAGGAAAAGGTCGGCGTCATGCCCGGCTCCAGCTTCGGCGAGGCGGCCGCCGGCCACATTCGCATCAGTCTCTGCCAGCCCGAACCGGTGCTGCAGGAAGCTGCACTTCGTCTGCGCCGCTTTGCTTCCAGCTACCGTCGCGAGGCAGCATGACCGCCAAGGCAGTTCCCGCCAAAGCAAGGGCGGTCATCATCGGCGGCGGCGTTTCCGGCTGTTCGGTCGCCTATCACCTGGCCAAGCTTGGCTGGACCGATATCGTGCTTCTCGAACGCAAACAGCTGACGTCGGGCACGACATGGCATGCCGCCGGCCTGATCGGCCAGCTGCGCGGCTCGCAGAACATGACGCGGCTGGCGAAATATTCCGCCGACCTCTACGTCAAGCTGGAAGCCGAGACCGAGGTCGGCACCGGCATGCGCCAGGTCGGTTCGATCACCGTGGCGCTGACCGAGGAGCGCAAGCACGAGATCTACAGGCAAGCATCGCTGGCGCGTGCCTTCGATGTCGATGTCCGCGAGATTTCGCCCAGGGAAGTCAGCGAGATGTACCCGCATCTCAATGTTTCCGATG
>NZ_RZQY01000999.1:0-1476 GCF_003998575.1 Mesorhizobium sp. M7A.F.Ca.CA.001.10.2.1
GCCCCAAGCAGATCGGTCTTGAAGCCTTGTGAGACCGCGGCCATGCCTCAGTCCTTCTTCTGTGCGGGTTCAGCCCGTTCCAGCTGGCTAAGCAACTGGGAAAAGCGATCCGGCACATCGTCGGAGACCAGCGCGTCGTAATATTGTTTGAGTTTGCGTCCGATTTCGGAGTTCGGCCCAAGAGCATCACCAGAACCGTTCCGGCGCCTGCTCTCGGCGCCAGCCAGAATATCTTTCGTCATATCCTTCATTTTGCCCTTGTATTCCCAGCGCTCAAACCGCTCTTATCATACTCAACACAACGCAAGCGGCGCCCTCGTCTGGTTGCCCATCCCGACCCCAAACGCCCCTCCCCGGTATTTGTTCCGTCGAGGCGGAACTTTTTCTAAAAATCCGCGTTATCGTCAGGGCTTGCAGTCAGCTTGACCTGCTACGCATTCACGTCATTCTGAGGGAGACGTCTTACCATGAGCTTATCCGCCACCATCGCACCACATCTGCCCTTCCTGCGCCGCTTCTCGCGGGCTGTTTCCGGGTCGCAAGAGAGTGGTGATGCGCTGGTAGCCGCGATGCTCGAGGCCATCATCGCCGATATCGAGATATTTCCCGAAGCATCGAGCGACCGCATCGCGCTGTACAAGGTTTTCGCCAAGCTGTTCACATCGGTCGCCATCCGCGTTCCACAGGAGCAGGCGCAATCGGCGTGGGAACAGCGCACCGCCGCCAATCTGAATGCGATCGCGCCGCGGCCCCGTCAGGCCTTCCTCCTCGTGGCTGTCGAAGGCTTCAGCGAGGACGAAGCGGCTGAGATCCTCGACGTCGGCGACCAGGAGTTTTCAGAGCTGCTTGCCCAGGCGAGCAACGAGATATCCCGCCAGGTGGCAACCGACGTTCTGATCATCGAGGATGAACCGCTGATCGCCATGGATATCGAAGAAATGGTCGAGAGCCTCGGGCACCGGGTCGTTGGAACGGCGCGCACCCATGCCGAGGCCGTGATGATGTTCGGCAAGACACGGCCGAAGATGGTGCTGGCCGACATCCAGCTTGCCGACGGCAGTTCCGGCATCGAGGCCGTGAACGAGATCCTGTCATCGACGTCGGTGCCGGTCATCTTCATCACCGCCTTCCCCGAGCGCCTGTTGACTGGTGAACGACCGGAACCAGCCTTCCTGGTCACCAAGCCGTTCAATCCCGACATGGTCAAGGCGCTGATCAGCCAGGCACTGTTTTTTGACCGGCAGGCGAAAGCAGCCGCATAGTCGCGAATTGAGGAGTGGAGGAATTGAGGATTGAAGGCGATAGCCTCGCTCGCCGATTTCTCCAGATCATCAAAATCGTCAATTCATCAACTCAATTCTTCAATTCTTCACTTCGGGCCGCCTGATCCACGCATCGGGCGGTGAGGGCGAATTTCCTGCGCGTCCGGCTGCCGAACGAATTGCAAGCTCGGTCTTTTTCGGCAAAGGGTGGGAA
>NZ_RZQY01000099.1:0-13219 GCF_003998575.1 Mesorhizobium sp. M7A.F.Ca.CA.001.10.2.1
GTACAAGACCAGGAAGGACAAGGACGACAGCAAGGCAGAGCCGAAGAAGTCGGTCAAGGTGACCATCCACACCGCCGATCCGGCCGCTGCGAAGAAGGCCTTCGCCGATGCCGAGGCGGTGATAGACGGCGTCCTGCTGGCGCGCGACCTCGTCAACGAACCGGCAAACGTGCTTGGGCCGGTCGAGTTCGCTGCCCGCGCCAAGGAACTCGAGGCGCTAGGCGTCAAGGTCGAGATATTGGCTGAGAAGGAAATGAAGAAGCTCGGCATGGGCTCGCTGCTCGGTGTCGCGCAAGGCTCGCCGCGCGGCGCCCGCATGGCGATCATGCAGTGGAACGGCGGCAAGCCGAAGGACAGCCCGATCGCCTTCGTCGGCAAGGGCGTCACTTTCGACACCGGCGGCAATTCCATAAAGCCGGCCTCGGGCATGGAGGATATGAAGGGCGACATGGGCGGTGCCGCCGCCGTCACCGGCCTGATGCATGCGCTGGCGGCCCGCAAGGCGAAAGCCAATGTCGTCGGTATCATCGGACTGGTCGAAAATGCCGTCGACGGTCATGCCCAGCGTCCCGGTGATATCGTCACTTCGATGTCGGGCCAGACCATCGAGGTGCTCAATACCGATGCCGAGGGCCGCCTCGTGCTGGCCGATGCGTTGTGGTACTGCAACGACCGCTTCCAGCCGAAATTCATGGTCAATCTGGCGACGCTGACCGGCGCCATTATGGTGGCGCTCGGCCAACATTATGCCGGCCTGTTTTCCAACAATGACGAGCTGGCCGAAAAGTTGTCGGCGGCGGGGCAGGCGACGCAGGAACGGCTGTGGCGCATGCCGCTCGGTGCCGAATACGACAAGCTCATCGATTCCAAGAACGCCGACATGAAGAACATCGGCGGCCGTTTTGGCGGCGCCACCATTGCGGCGCAGTTTCTGCAGCGCTTCGTCAAGGATACGCCATGGGCTCATCTCGACATTGCCGGCACGGCGATGGGGGCGCCGTCGAACGAGATCAACCAGTCCTGGGGTTCCGGTTTCGGCGTCAGGCTGCTCGACCGGCTGGTGCGCGATAATTATGAGCAGTGAACGGGTTCAATCACTATAGGCTGAAGCGATGGCCGACGTCCTGTTCTACCACCTGACCGAATCGACGCTGGAGGATGCGCTGCCAGGCCTCCTGGAACGCAGCGTCGACCGTGGCTGGCGCGCCGTGGTGCAGACAGGCACGGAGGAACGCCGCGATGCGCTCGACCAGCATCTGTGGACCTTCCGCGACGATTCGTTCCTGGCGCACGCAACCGATCGTGAGGCTCATCCCGGTGAACAGCCGATTCTGTTGACCACCGGCGACGGCAATCCCAACGACGCCAAGATTAGGTTCCTGGTCGACGGTGCGGTGCCGCCTGACCTTGGCGGCTACGAGCGCGCGGTGTTCCTGTTCGATGGCCACGATGCCGCCCAACTCGAGGCGGCGCGAGGGCACTGGAAGGTGATGAAGAGCGCTGGCCACGCCGTCACCTACTGGCAACAGACGCCAGATCGCCGCTGGGAGCGCAAGGCTTAAGGCAGGTCGCCTGAACGTCAGGCGACATGCTTGACCTGTGGCGTGTCACGACAATATCTACTGCTTGGCCTTGATCCGGTTCATTTTCGTTGTGACGTAGTCGCCGTATTTCAATTTCATCGACTCGTCCGACCGGTTTCGACGCGAGCTCTTGAAAACGTACCATTCGCCATCAGGCGATTTACGCTTGTAGATAACCTTGCCCACTTGGCGATGCTCGAAGCAGGTCATCGAGCCCTTCACCCCCCAGGAGCCATGCCATTGCGCGCGGTAGCAGAGCTTGCCGCCGCCGGGAATGAACCACATGCCGTCGCCATAGCCCGACTTGCCCTTGTCGTGAGTCCAGGCATCGAACTGCCTCTGCTTGACGGCAAAGAACCCGGCGCCCTTCTTGCCCCACAGCCACGAATGGTTCTGATAAATCTGGTAGACGCCTTCGTCAGGAACGACTGTGGCTTTTTGCGCCTGCTCGGCGATCCTTGTCGCCGTCTTGGCCGTCGCAGGAACCTGAAAGGCAAGAACAAGAACGGAGCAGGCGAATGCCGCTCCGAGATAATTTCCCACTACCCGTTTCACGAAACTTCTCCACAGACTGATTTACGCCACGCCTCAACCCTCATCCCGAACCGCTGGTTCGAGATGGATCATGATCAAACAAGGAGATTGGAAATCGATCCCGATCGCGTCGAGATCGATCAGCACGATGCGTCTACGGCAGGACGTGCTGGGTCACCCTCCAGTCGGGCAGACCATAGCCACCCAGCCACGGCCACACTTCCTTCTGGTTGAAGTAGACGACCGAAGTCAGCGCCGGGAACTCCGCGTAGGATTTGCGGGAATCTTCCTGCCATTTCGAGACATAGTCCTGCTTTCCGACATAGCCGAGTTCCGCAACGACGATCGGCTTGTTGAACACTGCAACGCGGTCATAGCCGGGCTTCAGCAGCTCAGCGAAGGTACGGTCATGACCGGCCTCGTCATTGTCCTTTTTCTGCAGACCGAACACCGACAGGCCGATGACGTCGACATAGTCGTCGCCGGGGTAGTATTTTTCCAGACCCTCTTCGCCCTTGGGCGACCACATATACTTGGCGGCGGGGGCAGCCTTGCGGCAGATATCCACCTCGCGCTTGTAAGCGGAGATCCAGTCCTTGGGAGCCCAGTTGGCCCAAGTGAAGCGGCCGTTCTTGTCTTCCATTTCCTGAGCCCAGCGAATGGTCACCGGGCTCTTCATCTGTCCCACCAGGCCGCAGATTGCCTGCATGTTGGCGTCATATTTGCCGCTCAAAATGCCGTCGCGCAATTCGGGCGGGGTGATGCGCCAGTCCTTCGACCAGGTCCACGGCTCAACCGTAATCAGCAGCGAACGTCCGCGTTGCAGCGCATAGGCGTCGGCAAGCGGCAGCGTCGACAGGTCGACGTCTTCCCAAGGCAGGAACAGCTCTTCGATGCTGGCACTCTTGTCGGCGCTGAAGTCGCCGTAGGGATCATAGGATCCGAACGCCGAGGCGGCGCTGCTCGTTTGGAAGGGGTCCGTCGCGGCTACCGAGCCAGCGCCTCCTGCCGTGGGGAACGCGGCGCTTCCGCCCAATGCCAGCGCGATTGCGAGTGCTTTTACTGTGGAGTATTTCATGTCGATCTCCCATGGCCCCAACCACTTTCGGAAGTTAAGGCTTCGCCCGTGCGCATCGATGCCTGATCGACACGACTACCCAAAAACCGATCGGCTCTATTTGGCAGAATCTGCGGGATTTCGGAGCGACCCCATTGGCGGATGTGCGAACCTGGCACAGAGCCACCCAAAATTACCTCTCAAGCCCCTATACAGGGGGGCGTTCGAGAGAAAGTTCGCCGCGATACTCACAAATTCGCGTCAAAATCCCGATATATCATCCCTGGCTAATTTAAGAGCCGGTCAGGGCCAAGAGTCAAGCACAATTAACGGTTGCTTAACCTTGACGACCGCAACATGGTTAACGGCTTTGGCCGGATCCCCTCCGACTGCCTCGACCCGTCGGTGAATTTCCAGCACCGAAGAGTTTGCCGGCTCGCCGCCAGACTGACTGCTCGGTAGCGGCTATTCCTCCCCCGATACGCATTAGGTTAACCAAATCTCAAGAATCATATTCAACAAACAATTAATTTAGTTGACGCTAAGAAAGCATTAGCTAATTCTATCCTGGGATTTTGGGAGCTTCCAGCCACCTTGTCGGCGGAAGCCCAAAGTGGCGGGCGAGTAAGTGTATGAGTGCTTCCGTGCATGATGGCGTCGTCGGCCATAAGAGCCGACGGGCGCATCGATCTGAGGCGGCTCTGGCAGTCACTGCGCAGAAGGGACCCTTTCTGGTGCCCGTGCTGTCGGCCTTTCAGCAATGGATCCTGAGACTGGCGCTGGCTTTCTGGTTCTGCACACTTGGGTTTTTCTGGATCTGGTGGCTGAAGCCGGAGCATGTCGAACATCTCGGGCCATACACGTTCGCAACACTCATCCTGGTATGGCTCACGCTCATGCCGTTGTACTTTCTATTGAACGTGCATGCGTCGAAAAAACCGTCCAAGCTTCACACGATCCCGAAGCGTTCGCGGGTCGCGATGGTGGTCACCAAGGCCCCCTCCGAACCGTTTGCCGTCGTTGCGCGCACGCTCGAAGCGATGCTGGCACAGGATTACCCGCACGATACCTGGCTGGCCGACGAGGATCCCTCCGAAGAGACAGTTCGCTGGTGCGACGCTCACGGCGTGATGATTTCGACGCGGCGCGGCAGGCAAGACTATCACCGCACGACATGGCCACGCCGGACGCGCTGCAAGGAAGGCAATTTGGCGTTCTTCTACGACCACTATGGCTACGAGCGTTACGATTTCGTCGCCCAGATGGATGCGGACCATGTACCGACGCCAACCTATCTGAGGGAGATCCTGTTTCCCTTCGCCGATCCCTCGGTTGGCTATGTCTCGGCGCCGAGCATCTGCGACAACAACGCCGCCGAGAGTTGGGCGGCGCGCGGCAGGCTGTTTCCGGAAGGGATGTTTCACGGACCGCTGCAGTCCGGCCATACGGGCGGTGGAGCTCCGCTCTGCATCGGCTCGCATTATGCCGTGCGGACCAAGGCGCTGAAGCAGGCGGGCGGTCTCGGTCCTGAACTGGCGGAAGATCACTCCACCTCCATGTTGATCAACGCGGCCGGATGGCACGGCGTGCATGCGCTCGACGCCATCGCCCATGGCGATGGCCCGCAGACCTTCGCCGACCTCATCACCCAGGAATTCCAGTGGTCGCGCAGTCTGATGACGATCCTGCTCGAATATTCGCCGAGCTATCTCCCAAAGCTGTCGCCGCGGCTGAGATTCCAATTCCTCTTTTGCCAGCTCTGGTATCCGCTGTTCGCCGTCTTTGCGTTGCTGATGTACGTCATGCCGGTCTATGCGCTGTCTACCGGGCGCAACTTCGCCAATGTCATGTATCTCGACTTTTTGTTCTACTATCTGCCGAACGCGGTCGCGCTGGTTGGCCTGGTGATGCTGCTGAAGGCGTTCGGCCTCTCGCGCCCGATGACGGCCAAGACGATCAGCTGGGAAGGCACGCTGTTCCTCTTCTTCGCGCGTTGGCCTTGGGTGCTGGCCGGCACGTTGTCGTCGATCCGCGACTATCTGACCAAATCATTCGTCGATTTCCGCGTCACGCCCAAGGGCAGCGGCCCCAAGCACCTTCTGCCGGCTCGCGCCCTCACTCCCTATGTGGCGCTGGCCATCGGCGCGGCACTGCCTGTCCTGCTCGTTGAGCACCCCTTCGATGCCACCGGCTTCTACTGGTTCGCCGCCTTCAACGCCTTCCTCTACGGGCTGCTGGTTGTTGTGATTGTCGTAAGGCACGTCATCGAAAACAGGATTCCGTTGCGCGCCAATGCGGCGAAAGTCGCCTTTCAGGGGTCGCTTGCCGTGCTGGCGCTGATCGTGCCCGCCGCGGGCTTCTACGATCGCGGCATGGAAGGCGTCTACGGACTGCAGCAGGGCGCCGGTGGCCTGCGCATCGTGCGCATCGCCTATGTGGTTTCCGGCGCCGGCCAGGGCAACATCGGTGGCCGCAATTTCTACTTCGATCCAGGTTGGGAAACGCGGCGCTGAATGCTGGAGGCGTCCGCGTAGCGGGCCGGCACTCTGGACGGCTGCAGGCACGAGCCCAAAGATCAAACTTTAATTATATCCGATCGATTGCCGAAAGGCCGCGTTCATCGTGTCGTTTGCATGATCTTTAATAAGTTTCCCCTAATATACAATCCATGATGTGAGCGGCGATAGGCTGCTCGCGTGGCGCGGAAGCCAAAAAAGCAAATAGATCTCCGCGCTGCAACGAATTATATTCGTGGTAGGGGACAATGATGAACAAAGGTATGGAAAGAAGGGCAAGGATCGGCGCGAAATATGCTTGTGCATTTGCCGCCGTTGCATTGATCTCGATACTCTCAGGTTGCCAGAGCAAGGACGCGACCAAGACCAGCTCGATCGGCACAAAGTCCGTGGTGCATACGCTCGGCAAGAAGGTGCACGACGTCAAGAAGAAGCGGCTGCATCTGTTCAACCGCAAGCCGCTCACACAGACGACCATGGTGACGCGTACGAGGGAGGAGGCCTATGCGGCCTTCGTGCGGCCGCAGCGGGTCGGAAGGCCGGCGCCGGTGAAGGTCTCCTACCGTCTGGGCAATGGCGGCCCGTTCCTTGGCCGTTCGCCTTGGATTTGTGGCCCGAGCGGTTTCGGCCAGCGCGCCAGCTGCCGTTCGCGCTACTAGACCATCAGACCTAAAAGTGGCGGCGCGATTTGAATGAAGGATCCGCCGCTCTTGTATTCGCCAGGGGGCGCGAGTCGAGGGCGAGAGGTTGGCGCAGACGTTGCGCCTTGCCTCTTGCCCTCAGGCCGCCATTCCTGGGATCAATGAACCCTGCCAGTCCGCCGTCGGCCTGAAACCAAAATCCCTCCCAGCAAGCTATCGATGAAGCCACTGCCCCGGTCAACGCTGGGGACGGAGAGCCTCGATGGCGTCCCGATCACCTCATGATGGCCGGCTCGGGCGGAGCCAGCCGTCATTGTCACTGCGCGCCGGCTGTGGCCGCGCGACATAGGCCGATGCTCCATTCGCTTCGTGATAGACCCGTGCCAGCATTTCAGCCAGTACGCCCGACGTCACCATCTGCACCCCGGCGATGAGCAGGAAGAAGCCGGTGAACAGCATCGGTCGCGTTCCAATGTCTTCGGCGAAAAGCAGCTTCAGGCAAAGCAGGTAGGCAAGGATCAGCGAACCCAGAGCGCCAAGCACGATGCCGATGCCGCCGAAGAAGTGCCCGGGCCGCGTGCGATAACGCATGAAGAAGTACATGAAGACCAGATCGAGCACGACCCTGAAGGTGCGCGAAATGCCGTATTTGGATTGGCCATGGATGCGGGCGTGATGCGTCACCACTTCCTGCGCGATGCGTCTGGGGGTCGTCACCGTGGCCAGCCATGCCGGGATGAAGCGGTGCATCTCGCCATAGAGCTTGACGCTGCGGATGACGTTGCCGCGATAGACCTTGAGGCTGCAGCCATAGTCCTTGAGGCGCACCCCGGTGACGCGCGCGATCAGCGCGTTGGCGATGCGCGAGGGCAGCCTGCGCATGAAAAAACCTTCCTGGCGATCCTTGCGCCAGCCCACCACCAGGTCGAGATCCTCGCTCAACAGGCGGTAGACCATACGCGGAATGTCGTAGGGATCATTTTGCAGGTCGCCGTCGATCGTGGCGATGACGTCGCCGCGCGCTGCGTCGATACCGGCCTGCATCGCGGCGGTTTGCTTGTAGTTGCGCACCAGCTCGACCGCATGCACATGCGGGCCGTAATGCGCCGCCAGGCGCCTGATCTCGCTCACCGTCGCGTCGGTGCTGCCGTCATCGACCAGCACGACCTCCCACGGCTGGCCGTAGCGTTCCATCGCCTGGTGAATCCGCACCAGCAGCGGTTCGACGTTCTCGGCCTCGTTGTACATGGGCACGACGATGGACAGTGTATGGTCCGGCATCACCGCGCCGTCAGGCAGTCCCGAAGCAGGGATGGGCAATACGCTCATAGGGATGGCTTCCTTGCAGGGCCGACGGCCGGGTTCCCCGGCAGTGTCGATTTCGAGGGAAACAGCCAGGCGATCGCACCCGTGGCGATTGCCGAGCAGAAGATGAACAGATGCAATGCCAGCGCTGCCTGAAGGCCGCTCTTCATGGCAATGCCGGAGGTGAGCAGCGCCGCCGCTGCACCCGCTTCGTAGGTGCCGAAGCCGGCGACGCCTTGCACCGGTAGTATGGCGGCGCCTTCGGCCCCGACGACGCCTGGAAAGGCGGTCGAAAAGGATGTCCCCAGTAGCATTGCCAGCAACCATCCCTGCACAGTGAGCTTCAGCGACCAATTGGCGATCGTCCACCACCAGCCATAACGCGATCGGCCGGTCGCCTCGGTGAAGACATCGCGCAGCCTGCCGAGTTTCGCCACGATCTTGCCGCGGCCTGCCCAGTCATGCGGCGCACGCGCCCAGCGCGGCAGGTACCAGGCGGCAGCGATTACCGCGGCCACGCCCGCGATTCTTATCGCCGGATGCAGGCCCGGCCACACAGCCAGGGCCAGCACGCCGACGACGAAGGCGTCCTGCAGCCTGAACCACAGCAGCGAGGCGCTGGCACGCATGATCGGTATGCCGAAGACCTGGCGCAGGAGCAGGGGAAATGCCGTCTCGCCGCCGCGGAAGGGCACGACGTTGATCATCGCATTGTGGATCAGAATGACGCGCAGGCAGGCGCCGAAACGGCCATGCACCTCCTCGCGGAACTCGTCGCAGACGCGCAGCGCGCGCAGCACGTAGGTGACGAACAGCGCAAGCGCCACGGCCGCGAAAGCGCCGGGCGTGATGCTCGCGAAAGCATCGCCCACCATCTTCCAGCGCGAGTCGCTGGCGACCCACGCTAGTAGGGCCAGGGTCACGATTATTGAGATTGCTCTTTTCAACCAATTCTCCGCCGGTTTCCACCGCCGAGTTCAAATGGCAGCACCGCGTGGTGCCCGAGTATCCCTACCGCCATCGGGGATCGGTTCGCCTGGCCCACCGGCTTGCCGAGTTTCGGCAGGAGAACGCGACCGCCGAACCGTCGGGACAATATCCTGTCCAAGGCCCACAGCCCCAGACTGTCGCGGTTCTATGGACGGCTGATCCTATAGACCAGCAAATCGTCCGAATCCACAAGCTTGGTTGCGGTCTTGCCGAGATAGTCGATGACCCCGTCATGATGCTCGAGGAACAGCCGGTCCTGCTTGTCCGCGGCGTTCTTGGCCGTGCCGAACAGGTCCGCGCCTTGCGCGCGCAATTCCTCGAGCTGCGCGATCGCGGTGGCATCGTCCGCTACGAATTTCGACCATTCGACATCGCCGCCGCCAGGCGGGAACACCCAGCCGCGCGCTCTGCTGTAGTAGACGGCGACGGGATCGCCGACCTCGGGCGCAATGGCGACGACGAGGTCGCCCGGCTGCGCTAACCGCGCCAGTTCGTCGCCAAGCAGCTTGCCATTCATGGCGATCGGCGTCTTCATTGTTCTGACAAGGGGAAAAGTCGACCAGACCAGCGTGACGGCCGCGATGCAGATCGCGCGCAGCACGACCGCCGGGGACAAAACGGGTCCCGATGCAAGCGTTGCCAGGAGAAACGCGCCGCGGCCGCAGAACATCGCGAATGGCACATGGAAGATGTGGTAATTCCAGGGATTGCTGGTGATCTCGCGCGCTGCCGCCAGATAGATGACGATGGCCGCAGCCAGCCAAACATAAGGGATGGCCGAAAGAGTGCGTTGCTTGGGGTCTTCGACGGGTCTGGGCGGCAGCCAGAAGCCGATCGCGATCAGCACCATGAACGGATAGCCGTAGAACCACCAGACTGAGGTGTTCCATACGGATTTGAAGTAGAAGCTGTTCCTGAAGAATGTCCAGAAACCGGAATCCCAGATATAGCCGCTGCCCGCGACATGAAACGGCGGATAGCTGCGGCCGAGATAAATGGCCCAGCTGAAATAGGCGCCGATGATGGCCAAGCTCAAAAGCCCCAACAGGAAGACCTTGGCCGCCTGCTTTCGCTTGTTCTCAAGAACCCAGGAAACCATGAGGTAGAAGATGACGGCGCCGGCGGCGAGGCCCGGCGGCTTTGCCAGCACGCCGAGCGAGAAGCTCGCCGTGGCAAGCGGCAGGAGCCAGCCGCTGCCGCCGGCCCAGTATTTCGCGAACAGCCAGACGCCGAGCGTCACCAGGGCCAGCATCGCGGGATCGGGAAGAAACGAGCTGTCGATCATGATCGCCGCCGGCATCAGCGCGTAGGCAAGCGCCGCGGCGTGAGCGTGGGTCTCGTCCCAGCATAACGCCGTTAGCCTGTGCAGCGAAAACACCGTCACCAGACCGAAGAAGGCCGCTACCATGCGGCCGAACCAGTCGTGCCAGCCGAAGAGTTGATAGAGCAGGGCGGTCAGATAGCTGACGATCTGGAACTCGCGGCCCTGATAACTTGGCCCGGGTCCGGTCCAGCTGACCTCCGGAAAGAAGATGTTCCAGCTGCGCTGCTGGAAATTGTCGGCCATCATTGCCGTGCTTACCTCGCGCCAGCTGAAGGCATCGACGAGTGGCAAGGTGATGTTGTGGAACCTGAACACGACCGCAATGAACAGGATGCCCAGCAATATCGCCATGTTGGGGCTCAGGGTGCTGCTAGCAGCCATCTCCCGGTCGCTTGACTGCAGGTATTGCTGACCTTCGGCCTGATTCAACTCCGGGTCGTCCGTCATTTGAAACCGCGTCCTCCCTAACGTCTGCGGATGTTGCTTTTGAGCGCGATTGTCGGAGGTGGAGGAATATACGACGCAATTCTTAATTTTGACGATTGCGGCTGCGTGTGTCTCGAATAGTTGTTGTTTATCCGCTTGGCGAAGGTTGACATCACCGTTCTCGCGACTGTTAAATAGTTTCCTAGGCTGTCAGAGCGCTGATAGTGCTACCTTGGGCCAAACAGGCATGCGCACGCCAATTGTACCGACAGATCTGACCAGATTGCCGCCGCTTTGCGTCGACCGTCGGCAACACAGACCCCGTCGGTTCGCAAGTTGCACGCAGCTTATGTTTCTCCTGGCTCTCTGCGGCCAGACGGCGCTTTCGGGAACAGCGCACGCGGCTGCCGCCAAAGACAGCGGACCGGCGCAAGCGGTTGTCGCCACCGTTCCGACTGCCTACGAGCTGTCGCTTCTTTACGCCGATCGCACATGGGTGTGGAAAAACGGAGCAGCCTATTTCGCACAGGGCAATCGACGCCTCGAGGCCTGGACGTCCGGGCCGGACACGGCATCTTTCGCGGCGGGCAGATGGCTGGTCACCAGCAACGGTAAGATGTGCATGGAACTCGCCTGGCGGTCGAAGGGCTACACCGGCAAGCAAAAACGCACCTGCTACAGCCACCGGATTCAGGGCGGGAACATCGAGAAACGCGAGGATCCGGATGGGGAATGGTACAGTTTCAAGCGATCTCCCGAGGATGCTTCCGACGAATACCGGAAATTCGAAGTCGGTAACCCGAAGGGCGCGCAGTTCGAAGAGACCCGCAAGCTGGTCGATTCCAAAAATTAGGTACGCAGCCGACCCATCCTGACGAGTTGAACAAAATCACTCAATCCCGCTTTCGAGAGCGGACTGCAATTGCAAGGCACCTGTCAGGGATCTGGCGAATCGCTTATGGTAAGACATCAAGCAGTTCGGCTGGAGCCGTAGGCGCGCGGATCGCTGGTTGATGGCATCCAACTTTATCTGACAGAACGACGAGACGATGGGCCCTACCATACGGTTTTGATGAAATTTAATAATTAGTGATGTCTAATATTTACGAGTGATGTGCGAGTGGTCACTCATGCGGCGTGAGAGCGGCGAAGCATAGTATGTCGCGATGCGCCCTTGGCTTATACTTGATAGCAAGGGACACATGATGAACAATTCAGCGATGGGTGCAGTCAACCCAAGCAAAAATATCGTATCTATTAGAAATATCGTGGTTATCGTTGCGGCCGCGGCGATGATCTCTGTGGTTGCAGGGTGTCAGAGTATGGATGCGACCGAAACCAATTCGGTCCTCGTCAAGCCTGTGGTCCACGCCATCCGCAGCCAGCCCGTGCAGGCCGGATTTCTCGTGCGCTCGCTCCGGGCCGACCTTCCGATCCAGATGACAAGCACAACAGGAACCGAAAGTGCCTACGCCTTTGCACCACCGCAACGGATCAGAGCCAGCACGCCGGCGCCGGTGAAAATCTCGTTCAATCCTGGCGATGGCGGCACGTTCTCGGGCGGCTCGCCTTATATCTGCAGCCCTAGCGGGTTTGGCCAGCGCGCGAGCTGTCGCCCCCGCTATCTCTGACCCGTCGAGCGGCGACCGACGTTGCCGCCCTGGCTGGCGGCAGTTTCATTGGCCTGGTCTTCAGTCCGAAAAAAGGAGCGGCCGTCCTGACAATCGTGTCGATGTCTGAAAGTTCCGGCACAAAGCCAAGATGTTCGCGTGCGCTTCCCGGATCGGCGTAGAGCTCCGCCGGATCTCCGGCGCGCCGGCTTCTGAACACTGCCGGTACCGGTCTTGACGTCATTCGGCCGACCGCCTTAACGATTTCCTTGATGGAGACGCCTCGCCCGGTGCCGAGATTGACCGCCAGGCTTTGCCCGCCACCCTCGAGATGCATGAGCGCTTTCAGGTGGGCGCGGGCCAGATCGGTGACGTGGATATAATCCCTTACGCAGGTGCCGTCCGACGTGTCGTAGTCGGTGCCGAAAACCTCGATCGCGTCGATGATGCCCGATGCGGCCATGAGCACTCTGGGAACCAGGTGGGTTTCCGGCGAATGCCACTCACCAAGCTCGCCGTCGGGATCGGCGCCACAAGCGTTGAAATAGCGCAGGATAGCAAATTTCATTCCATACGCGGAAGCATAGTCGCCGATGATCTGTTCGCCCATCAGCTTGGAGCGCCCGTAAGGGCTGATCGGATTTTGCGAGGAGGTCTCGCGAACGGGCAATACTTCCGGCACGCCGTACGTCGCACAGCTGCTGGAGAAGATGATGTTTTCGACCGAACAAGCGCGTGCGGCATCGAGCACCGCGATGGTGCCTGTCACATTGGTTGAATAATATTCGGCCGGCTCGCGAACGGACTCTCCGACATAGGCCAGCGCCGCAAAATGGATCACAGCCGTCGGCCGGTGCGTTTCCATCGCCCGCTTCAATGCATCCCGATCCCGGATATCGCCGACGACAAGCGGGCCCCAGGCGACGGATCTCTCGTTGCCGCGGCTCAGATTGTCGAAAACCACCGGCATGTAGCCGGCGGAGGCCAGCTGCTTGCAGGTGTGGCTGCCGATGAAGCCGGCTCCACCCGTCACCAGGACTGCCGGCCGGCTCATGAGGCGGCAGCTCCTCTGGCAATGCGGTTTCCGTAGAGCAGGGTGTCAAAATACTCGACGGTGCGCGCGAGCCCTTGGCTCAAGCTGATTTTCGGCTCCCAGCCGAGATTGGCCTTGGCAAAAGAGATGTCCGGCTTGCGCTGCCTGGGATCGTCGACGGGCAGCGGCCGATGCACGAT
>NZ_RZQY01000009.1:0-27604 GCF_003998575.1 Mesorhizobium sp. M7A.F.Ca.CA.001.10.2.1
ATCTGGTCGCGGCCGCGGCACTGTTGCTTGCTCTCGCGGTTGGCATCGTGCCTTTTGACGAGGCCTTCAGCGGGTTCAGCGACGATATCGTGGTCATTGTCGGCAGTGCTCTGCTGGTGAGCGCAGGGATAGCACGCTCGGGTATCATGGAGGCCGCCATCAAGCGCTTTGCTCCGAAATTATCGGGAGTTCGGTCGCAACTGGCGCTGCTGGTGATCTTGGTCACGATTCTCTCTGCCTTTGTAAAGAATATCGGGGCGCTCGCTATCATGATTCCGATCGCCTTCCAGTTCGCGCGCCGGTCTAACATTTCACCCTCGACATTCCTGATGCCTATGGCGTTCGGATCACTGCTCGGCGGTCTCATGACGCAGGTGGGAACATCTCCCAACATCGTTGTGTCCCGAGTACGAGAGGAGCTGACCGGAACCGCCTTCACAATGTTCGACTTCACACCTGTTGGAGCTGGCATAGCCGCTGCCGGAACGATCTTCCTGCTGTTTTTCTATTGGTTGTTGCCGGTGCGCGAAAAGCTTGGCGGATCACTGAACGAAGCCCTCGACATCAAGAACTACCTTACAGAGGCTCGAATTGTCGCCGACTCCACGGTGCTCGGGAAAACCGTCGCAGACCTCATGAAGCTCGCCGGCGGCGATGCAATCGTGACGTCGATTCTGCGCAATCGCACGATGCGGATGACGCCACTGCCCGACGCGATCCTCAAGGTGAATGACATCCTGTTGCTCGAAGGCGACCCAGAAGCGCTGGATCGCCTTGTCTCCCAGGGCAGGCTCAGCGTGACCGGGGATAGGGTCGCTGGTGACGACACCACCAACGAAATGGTCGCTATCGAAGCCGTAATCGGTGAAAGCTCCTCTTTGATCGGCTGGACCGCCCAGCGCCTTGCCCTTTACGATCGCTTCAATGTCAACCTCCTGGCTGTCAGCCGTCGCGGGGAGCGCCTCGACCGCAGGCTGGCCGAAGTCGAGCTGAGGCTCGGGGACGTTGTCGTTTTGCGGGGCAGTGCAGCCAGGATGCCCGAGATACTTCGTGAACTCGGCTGCTTACCGCTGGCAGAAAGGGCTATCCTTCTTGGTAGCGTCCGCAAGGGTATCGTGCCGGTAGTAATCCTTGCTCTCGCCATGGTGGCGACGGCGTTTGGGCTGCTGCCAGTCTCCGTCGCCTTCTTCGCGGCCGCTGTCGCGATTGTGCTTTTCAAGGTCATTCCGCTCCGCGACGTATACCAATCGCTCGATGGGCCTATCCTCGTGATGCTGGCCGTTCTCATTCCAGTGAGCGATTCGCTGCGCAGTACAGGGGCGACGGGAGTAGTTGCCGGCGAGCTTGCTAGGCTGGGGACACTCCTTCCGGCGTCCGGCGCACTGATGCTCATCCTTGTCGCCGCCATGGCCGTTACGCCATTCCTCAACAATGCCGCCACCGTCCTTGTCATGGCGCCTATCGCCGCCGAGTTTGCTGGTGATCTGGGCTACCGGCCGGAAGCATTTTTGATGGCTGTCGCCATTGGCGCCGGCTGTGACTTTCTCACCCCGATCGGACATCAGTGCAACACGCTTGTCATGGGGCCGGGTGGCTACCGCTTCAGCGACTATCCCCGTCTGGGACTGCCCCTATCTTTTCTCGTAGTCATTGTTGCCGTGCCGATGCTTATGATCGTTTGGCCAGTGGACTGACATCCGATATTCGGATGCCCTCCTTGGAAATCCCACATGACACTACATTCGTGAATGAGGTCTCCGCCGCGCAACTGAGGGCGAAAAATCCAACGGTGAAAAGTTCGGTGTGCGATCCGGCAAAGAGCCTGAAGCAGACGCCCGGTCAGAAAAGCACCACAAAGGCGGAAAGACGTAGGTCGCGCCCAGACTCCGCCTAACCGGCATGCCGGCGGGTCGACATGCTTAACCTCCGCCAAGTGATCGCGCGAACGGCCAAAGCACCCGCCGCTGCTCGTTTCTGAGGGTTAAACTTATGAAAGCCCGCCGCCCCATTTGCGAAGCGCGGGCTTCATCCGCCCCAACTTGTCAATGCAACTTTGGTGCCAAACCTTTTTGGCTCTCTATAGGACAATGGGCTGTCCGACAGCGATCAAACAGACATCCAAAATGCCAGCAGCAGGGCGCATAAGGATGAGACGAGGGCAGCGGTGGCAAAAAGCACGCCCTGCCAATCTGGCGGTGGATCGGACACCAACTTGTCGGGGGGCGGATGATTGTCATTCATGAAAAGCAATTTTGCAACGCCAAGTTTGGTCCCGTAAGCCTTCAGGTTGTCGGCGGAAATGGCCGCCGCCCTACCGAAGGCCAAAGAAACTCAAAATTGCCAAGACGACGACCACCGCACCGACGAGCCAAATGATATTGTTCATGATCTCTCTCCTGTTGCTTTCGAAAGTTCGCGCCTGGCAGCGCCGATCGTTCGGGACGCCTCTGCTTCGAGTTCTACAAGCTTCTCCCTGATCTCCTCCGGCTCGGCGTGCTCCAATCCGACAACGTCATTTCTGGTTTCATTCAGTGAAACGATGATCTCATCGAGTTTGGCGTGAATGGCGGCGGTGTCGCGATAGCCTTGTAGAAGGACAACACCAGTGATCACGATGGCGGCAACCGACAGGGCGTAGGTAACCGCACTTGTCAGACCAAAGGGCACCAGGGCGGTGCACAAAACCATTGCTATGAGAATGACATAGAAGCCCGGCGGCCGAGATAGGAAGTCGGAGGCCGCGAAAAGGAACCGATTCATATCCGGGCCAAAGTCATCAAGGCGACCAGTGCGGTAATCGCCACACAAATAGGCACTGCTGCCAGTAAGCCTGCCTCTAAGATCCGACTCTCTTTGTCGCGCAACATCAGGTCACCTACTCCAAGTTAAAGATATAGGTTCGCGAGCAGCTGGGCGGCTCGCGAACCTGCTATCGGCGTCGTGCTTGGCCAGCACTTTTATCCATCTGCTTTCTCCCAAGTTCGAGAGACAACAGCCGCGGGAGGCAGGCGTTCCAGTCGCTGTCTCTGACAGGACCAATGCGTGTTCTAGGACCAGACTTAGGCCCCAAAGGGACTAGACCTAAGTACCTAAGGCGGAACGTCTAGGGCGGCTCCATGTTCAAGTTGTCGGGCGGCGCGGGACGATGATCGTGTTGCGCCAGTCCCTACGGGAGTGCAGATATGAACATGCTTCTAAAGAACACCGCAGCAGCGATGTTGCTCTTGGCTGGGATCGGCTCAGCCGCCGCGGACGACATCATTATCCAGCCGGAACAAGACACCGTCATCCGCGAATATGTGAAGCAGCAGCCCCTGGCGTCGGTCAAGCTCCCCGGCGTGGAACTGAATGTCGGGACAGCTCTGCCGGACACGGTTGAGATCCATGAGGTTCCCAACGTCAAATACCGCTATGTGGTGGTCGACAACCGCACGGTGCTGGTGGACCCAGGCACCCGAAAAATCATCAAGGTTTACGACTGAACGAACCAATTCAGCCCCGCCGCCATCGCTGGCGGCGGGGCTGAAGCGTATAAATCTCCACATCCGGACGAAGATGAGGAGCCTTAAAGTCGCGACATCGCAAGCGCTCTTGGCACGCCTCTCCGGCACGAATGCGGGAAGCACGTTAGAGCGAAGGCCGAGAGGAAACCTCTCCAAAGGTCTCGGGCTTTATGGATGATGGTCGCGGCCAGGCAGAGTTTTCCTCTCAGCAAGCCAGTCCAGGAGTTCAAGGACCTTCAGGGCACGATCTGTGCACGAGTAATACGCTTTTTGACGCTCCTGCCTCCGGGTGACCAGCCCAAATTCTCGCATTATGCTAAGATGTTGGGAGAGTGCGGAGTTGCTAAGCCCTAATCGCGACGCCAGATCAGAAACGGATATTTCTCCGTCGGCAAGAATGATTAGAGCGAGAAGGCGCTTTTCATTAGCCATGGCAGCGAGCAGCTCGGCGGACGGCGCATAAATGCTGGGCTTTTCGGGATCCATGATGTCTCCCTCACTCACGCGTCGAGCGGGCCTCGCGCAGGCCGAATGTAAAGAACTCGCCTCCCATTTACCGCAGCGGCGGGCCAAGGATGACGTGCCCGGATCGTCGGGCGCTCCGGCGCGTCAGAACTATTAGCGTAGCTTAATGTTCCGTCAGAAGGGCGTCGCTGTCTGACGGTCGGCGTCGGCGGCTAAGCGCCTTAGCTCCTGGATCGCCCCTTCTTCGAAGCCTGGGAACCTTTGGCTTCGGCAGCAAGGCGTTGTTCTCGAAGTCGCGCAGTCTTTAAAAAACGCGCCTCTCTCTCGGCCGCGTTATCAACTTTTGCCTCGCGGTCTGCGCGATCCAATCGGTCATTTGTCGATGCTTCGCTGGGACACTTTGGCCTCCTACCAGAAGACCGTTGAATTTACTTTTCGCTAAATTGTTCCCGCCAATTCGGCGACTGCCTTCCTGACGCTTGCGCACCAACAAAGCGAAAGCCCGCCACCGGCGTAGCGGGCTCTTGAAGAGGCAGGCAATTGGAGGGTACTGGCAAACTAGCTACCGCCATAGTTCCGGCATCAAAGGTGCCGGATCGCAACGCCGCATGTCGACAGCATCGATGGCCGGAGATGAACGGCAAGGACGCCTGTGCAGTTCGCCAAGCACCTTCGGGTCCGGAGAGCCTGCACTGCAGCCTAGCAAGCTCTTCGAAATAGGCCGCGAGATCGTCATCAGCATTCGCCGGCTCTGAACATTGGTGATGCTGTGGTACCCACGGTGATGTTGTGGAACCCAGCGCAAGCCTCACATCGCTGCTTCCTGCTCCATCTCTTTCATGTCCTGAAAGCGGTCCGCAATCCGTGGGTGAACCCGGCCGCCGTCCGCAGCACCGATGGCCACGACAATCTCGTCGGCAGCCGGGCCGTCGGCGATCTGGAAGTTGGCGGTGATGAAATGCGAGCGGCGACCGTTCTCGCTCTTGTGCATCATCGGCAGCGATAGCAGCGCGCCCGGCGCGTTGCGGGTGTTACAGAATTCGAGATAGGTCGTGCCGCCGACGGCGTCGCGGAAGACATTGCCGAAGCGCAGCGTATGGATCATGGCGGAGGCATGCTCGATCTCGCCGGCGGTTCCGACGGCGGCCGCCTTGCCGTAGCTTTCGATGCGTTCCGCCTGCATCAATCCAATCAGGCGGCTCGTGAGTTCCTGCCCCAGCCGGGGCGCTATGGCGACAATCTCCGGCCGCAAATGCTCGACGAAGCCGCGCCCGGCCCATGGATTGCGCAGGACGGCTGCCACCACGATCGACGTTACCGGCCTTGCACCCGCTTTGCCGCCTTCGGTGTGCACTTCCTCGATGAAGGTGCTGACTTTTCGCAATTCCATGATTTGGCCTCCCCAGGTGGAAGCTCAAGATAATGCACGCCAACCGTCGGGTATTCCTCCGGTTCGTAGGAAGAAACGGCGTGCGTCCCGCTTGGAAGCGGTGTAGCGTTCGTATATCCGCGACGGCTTAAATTCGCCCTTCGCGAGCGGCGGAAGATCAGGCGTGGACCACGAATCGCAAATTCTCTCCTTGCGGGACGCCGCCAGCCTCATCAATTCGGGCGGCGATCTCCAGTCCGTGCTGCGCCATCTCGTGCTGGCGGCCTGTCGTCATGCCCAATGGACTTTAGGCTCGATCATGGGCATCGACGCCGCCCACGGCCACGCCTATGTCATCGTGCGCCACGACCCGACGCTCATTCACCGCACGTTGCCGGACCGTTGGGAGCTGGCCACCAGTCCCTCGATCGTCGCGCTCAACCGCAACGAGCCGGTCTACATCAGGGACGCGCGCGTATCGGAGGAGTTCCCGGGCTACCGCCGAGAAGCCTTCGAGCGCGACTACCGCAGTGTTCTGGTCATGCCGATGAACTGCGTCGACGAAGACGGCCGGCCGATGGTGCTGACCGTCGTTTCGCGCGAGATCACCGA
This sequence comes from Mesorhizobium sp. M7A.F.Ca.CA.001.10.2.1, assembly GCF_003998575.1. NCBI lineage: Bacteria > Pseudomonadati > Pseudomonadota > Alphaproteobacteria > Hyphomicrobiales > Phyllobacteriaceae > Mesorhizobium > Mesorhizobium sp. M7A.F.Ca.CA.001.10.2.1. Next base: position 5,950 of record NZ_RZQY01000009.1, read on the forward strand.
AGTGACGGCGCAGGATATCGCCTTCATCGGCATGATCGTGCATCTGGGTGAGATCGCGGTCGAGAAGCAGCATCGGCTGCGCCAGGAGAAGCAGGCCGGCGAGCGTCTGCAGCGCGCCCTATCGGCGCACACCTCGCTTCTGCAGCAAGCCTTGTCGGACGGATCGGTGGCCTCGCTCGCCGAAAAGGTCAGCGAGCTGCTACCCAATCCTGTGGTGGTGATCGATTTCCATGCCAATCTGGTTGTCGCCGGCCGTTCCCCGAGCGAGGCGCATTTCGACGCCGCCTCCTGGCAGCAGGCGGTGAGCGGAACGCTCAGCCGGCAGATCTTCAAGATAGCGCGCGGCGTGTCCGACGGGCGTCACACCGAGACGCTGTTCGTCGATGACGGCAAGCGACAGCTCAAGCTTTCGGTGCGCATCGAGCCGCTTAGCATCGACGCCGAAGTGGTTGGCGCACTGATGATTTTCCCGACGCCTCACGAGTCTGGTCAACTCGATCAGATGCTGCTCGACAGCACCAAATTCGCACTCAGCGTGCAGATGATGCGCAGCTTCGTGCGCTTCCGTTTCGAGACGCGCTCGCTGACCGAGCTTTTCCTGGAGGTGGCGGAGCGCCGCTGGCGCGACGAGGCCGATATCGTCAGTCGCGCCCGCCGGCTGGGGCTCGACTTGACCGTTGCACAGAAGATGATCGTCGTCGACCTCGCCGAACAGGACGGTGCCATCGGCCTTGCCGATCCGCATCACGAGGTCATGCGTCTGCTGCAGCAGGCCGGCATTGCCGGCACGGCAATCGCGGTGGAGGATGGGCTTGTCTGTCTTGTCCCGGCCGATACCGGGCAGGATGGCGCGCGCTTCGCGAAATTGCCGCACAAGATTGCGGCCGGGCTTGGCCGCTATTTCGAAGCTGAGCCGGTGGTTGTGCTTTCCGAGGCCTGTGCCGCGCTGGTCGATTATCCCATCGCCTGGGAGCGGTGCCGCCGCATGATCCGGATCGGCCGTTCCTTCGGGCGCACCGGCGTTTTTGCCGGCCAGGATTTCGGTCCGCTGCCGATATTGGTCGCCGCTGCCGACGCTCCGGACGTGCGCGGCTTCGTCGACGAAAGTGTCGGCGCCCTGATCGCGCATGACCGCGAGCACGGCACGCCCTATCTGGAGACGTTATTTGCCTATCTGCGCGAGGGCTGCCGCAGCCAGGCCTGCGCCGACGCCATCGGCCTGCATGTCACCACCTTACGCTATCGCCTGTCGCGCATGGAGGACCTGTTCGGCATCCGTCTCGACACGCCCGAACAGCGCTTCGCGGTTGAACTCGCGATCCGTCTCAGCGGCATCATCGACAGCCGCACGCCGACAGCCCGTTAGACTCTGTTGACCTCGCCACCACTGTTTCGACGCGGCAGCCGCCGCAAGTGCAGGCGCGCTGCGCCTGCACTTGCTCGGGATGGCAGCAGCACGCCCCGACATCTTTCCTACAGACCGGAGGAAGAAGGCCGGCCGTCTCTTGCCTAGCTTTCATCCGACACTATGGGAGGAAAGCAATGGCGGACGCGGTGGTACACAGGACGATCGACCCGATCGCCTTGCGTCGTGCCTTCGGCACCTTCGTCACCGGCGTGACCGTCATCACCACGCGCGACTGCGACGGCAATCCGCGCGGCATGACCGCGAACTCCTTTACCTCGGTCTCGCTTGACCCGCCGTTGCTCCTGGTCTGCGTCGCCAAGGCGGCGGCGAGCTTTCCCGCATTCAACGAAACACGGTCCTTCGCGGTCAATTTCCTCCATGAAGGCCAGGTCGACGTTTCTTCGGTGTTCGCATCCAAAGCGGCGGACAAATTCCAGTCGGTCAACCATGACCGCGCCCACACCGGCGCGCCGATCCTCACCGACAGCCTGACATGGTTCGACTGCACCGTTCACAACCGCATCGAGGCCGGCGACCACATCATCCTGATCGGCCAGGTCCAGGCTTTCGGAACCAGCCCATCGGCGCCGCTCGGGTTTTGCCGCGGCCGTTACGCCAGCGTAAAGGATCCGCTGCCTGCCGGCTGGCTGGCCTCGCAGGACATGATCATCGGCTATCTTGTCGAAGCCGGCGACCGCATCCTCTTGCGCACCGATGGCAAGGGAAGTTGGGTGCTGCCGACGGCGCGGCGCCGCAAGGCCGACAGTCAGCTCGTCCTCGATGGCGGCGAGGCGCTGACCCTCGTCCCTGAAAACACCTTCCTCTATTCGGTCTTCGACGTCGCCGACAGCGACCCGGGCTATCTCATCTACCGCGCCGAACTGAGCCGTGAGAGCGCTGAAGCCGCACTTCCGGAGGGTCACGCCTTCTTTTCCGTCGACGCGCTGCCCTATGAGCGGATCGCCACGCATGAACTGCGCGCCATGCTGCGCCGCTATGCCCGCGAGCGCCAGGACAAACGCTTCGGCATCTATATCGACACCGGCGATGGCGGCCGTGTCGCCATGATCGACGGCCAGTCGCAATCGTGGACGCAGGCCGCGTCCGAATGATGCTCCACGCAGGACAGACAGCATGAAAACGACGGTCGGATCGCTCGAAGGCTCACGCCAGAACCTGTTCATCAACGGGGCGTTCGTGGCGCCGAAAACCGGGCAGTACATCGACAGTTTCGACCCGACCACCGGCAAGCCCTGGTACGAGTTCGCCGAGGCCGGCGCCGAGGATGTCGGCGCGGCCGTCGAGGCCGCACGTACCGCTTTCGCGGCGCCTGCCTGGCGGCGCATGACCCAGACCGACCGCGGCAGGCTGGTGCGCCGGCTGGCGGAACTGGTGCTGGAGCACGCCGACGCGCTGGCGCTGATCGAGACCCGTGACAACGGCAAGCTGCTCAAGGAAATGCGGGCGCAGATGCGCGCCATGCCCGACAGCTACACCTATTTCGCAGGGATGGCCGACAAGCTGCTCGGCGACACCATTCCGGTCAACAAGCTCGACATGCTCAATTTCAACCTGCGCGAGCCGATCGGCGTCGTCGGCATGATCACGCCATGGAACTCGCCGCTGATGCTGCTCACCGGCACGCTGGCGCCATGCCTGGCGCTCGGCAACACGGTGGTCGTCAAGCCGTCCGAGCATGCCAGTGCCTCCACGCTCGCGCTGGCCGAGCTGATCATGGAGGCCGGCTTCCCGGCCGGCGTCGTCAATGTCGTGACCGGCACCGGCGCCGTGGCGGGGGACGCGCTGACCCGGCACCCTGGCATCGCGAAATTCGTCTTCACCGGTTCGACGGCGACGGGCCGGCGGATTGCCGCCAATGCGGCTGAGAACCTCATCCCCTGTTCGATGGAACTCGGCGGCAAGTCGCCACATGTCGTCTTCGACGACGTCGACATCGACCATGCCGTCAACGGCGTCGTGTCCGGTGTGTTCGCGGCGGCTGGGCAGACCTGCGTCGCCGGTTCGCGCTGTTTCGTCGAGGCCAGCGTCTACGATCGGTTCGTCGAGGCGCTGGTCGAACGCACGCGGCGCGTGCGGGTCGGGCTGCCGATGCTGGAGGAAACCGACGTCGGACCGCTGGCGCTGTCGGTGCAACTCGCCAAGGTAGAAGGCTACGTCGCCTCGGGCGTGCGCCAGGGCGCGCGGATTGCGGCCGGCGGCAAGCGGCCGCAGGCGGATGAGCTTGCAGGCGGCTGGTACTTCGAGCCGACCGTGATGACCGATGCCGACAACGGCATGGACTTCATGCAGGAGGAACTATTCGGTCCTGTCGTCGGCGTCATCCCGTTCTCGTCGGAAGACCAGATGATCCGTCTCGCCAACGACACCCGCTATGGCCTCGCCTCCGGCATCTGGACCCGGGACATCAACCGCGCGCTGCGTTTCGCCAGGAATGTTGAAGCCGGCACCGTCTGGATCAACACCTACCGCGCCTCGTCCTTCATGTCCGCCAATGGCGGCTTCAAGGAGAGCGGCTACGGGCGGCGCGGCGGCTTCGACGCCATGGAGGAGTTCTCGCGCCTGAAGAACGTCGTCATCGACTACTCGGGCGCGATGCAGGACCCCTTCATTATCCGCCTTCGCTGACCAAACCGACGCACTGGGGAGACCGACATGAAATTCGCCGTTTCGCTGACCATGGAACGCTTCTCGCCCGACATGCCGATGTCGAAGGTGAAGAGCAATCTCCTCGAGTTGGCGCGCCTGGCCGACGAAGGTGGCTTCGAGACGCTGTGGACGGCCGAGCATCACACGATCGAATGCACGATCTCGCCCAACCCCCTGATGACGCTGACCTGGCTTGCCCAGCATACCGAGCAGATCCGCCTCGGCACCTCGACGCTGGTCGCGCCCTACTGGAGCCCGATCCGGTTGGCAGGGGAGGCGGCACTTTGTGATCACCTGACCGGCGGGCGGCTGGAGTTCGGCATCGCGCGCGGTTCTTACCAATATGAGTTTGACCGCATGGCCGGCGGCATGCCGCAGCAGGAAGGCGTTGCCTATCTGAAGGAGCTGGTGCCGGCGGTGAAGAAGCTGTGGGCACAGGATTATGCCCATGACGGCGATTACTGGAAGTTCCCACTCGCCGCCGGCGTGCCGAAGCCGCTGCAGAAGCCGCATCCGCCGATCTGGGTGGCCGCGCGAGACCCGGGAACCTTCGACTGGGCGGTCGGCATCGGCGCTTCGATCCTGTCGACGCCCTTGTCGGCGCCGGCGGCCGAGATCGCCGTGCTCGGCGAGAAATTCCGCAAGGCCGTCGCCGATCATCCAGAGGTGCCGCGCCCGCGCCTGATGATGCAGCGGCGCACCTGCGTCTACGAACGAGCGCAGGACTGGGAGATCGCGGTCGGGCATGCCATTGACTATGGCCGCGCGTTCGAGAACCTGTTCCAGAACATCGGCACCGTGCAAAACGGCTTTCCCGAAGCTATCCCCTACGAGAGAGTCAAGGGCAAAGACAATTACAATCCCGAGAACATCCGTCGCAACCTGATGTTCGGCACGCCCGACGAGGTGATCGAGAAGCTGCTCGACTATGAAGCCGCGGGCGTTGACCAGTACTGCCTCGGCCTGACGTTCAACCTGCCGTTCGAGCTGCAGAAGAAGACGATCAAGCTGTGGGTCGACGAGGTGATGCCGGTCTTCGCCGCGCGCGAGCGCGACAGGGCGCGCCAGGCGGCGAGGGCGTGACTATGGCGCGCTCCGGCCAGCTCGATGTCGATGGCGTGCTGCTCAACTGGCGCCTTGAGGGTGAGGGTGGGTTGCCGCTGGTCTGCATCCATGGAGTCGGCTCCTATCTCGAAGCCTGGAGTGGCGTGGCGGGCCAACTGAAAGATCGCTTCTCGGTTCTCACCTTCGACCTGCGCGGCCATGGCCGCTCCAGCCGGATCAAGGGCCGTTACGAGATCGACGATTTCGTCAAGGAAACGCTGGCGCTGGCCGACCATGTCGGGTTTGCCACCTTCCATGTGGCCGGGTTTTCACTGGGTGGCCTGATCGCACAGCGCCTGTCGCTGACCCATGCCGAGCGCCTGAAAAAACTGGTGTTGCTGTCGACGGTCGCCGGCCGCACGCCCGAGGAACGGCACGCGGTGCGTGGCCGGCTGGCGGCGCTGATGGCGAGCGATGCCTCAGTGCATCATGAAGCCTCGCTGTCGCGCTGGCTGACGGAGGATTTTCAGGACAGCAACCCGGAGACCATCGCCGAGTTGCGCCGGCGTGACGCTGAAAACGACCGCGACTGCTATGCGGCCGCCTATCGCGTTCTGGCCGAGACCGATTTCGGCGGCATTCTCGACCGCATCACCTGCCCGACGCTGATCGTGACCGGGGAGGACGATCAGGGCTCCAGCCCGCGGATGGCACGGCTGATGCACGAACAGGTGCAAGGGTCGCAACTCGCCATCCTGCCCGGACTTCGTCATTCGATCCTGATCGAGGCGCCGGCTCGGGTTGCCACGCTGATGGGCGATTTCCTGATGGACGCTGACCGCGGGAAAGGGGGGCGGCGCCGATGAATAGCAGCCTTCGCGATGCGAAAGCCAACGCCGGACACCAGGGGCTGCACGACACCTCGCAGGGAGCGGGCCGGGACCTTCCCTGTGATCGGGGGAATGGCGACGGCAAACATCCTCCGCCACATCGGAAGACCGGACCGGCCGCGACGTCGCTAAATCCGCGGGCCTTTGGGAGAGGACGCCGACCAGGTCGGCACGAAATTGCGACGTCACGACCGGCTGAACGGAAGTGACTGCAAGGAACTGAACAACAACAGGGGAATACGGATATGACATTCTGGAACAGACCACAGCTGACGTTGGCCGCGATGGCGCTTGCGCTTGGCGCATATCCTGCTCACGCAGGCGCGGTGCTCGACCGCGTTGTGGCGGCCGGCACGCTCAAGGTGGCGACCGATGCCAACTGGGCGCCGCAGTCCTTCGTGAATTCCAGCAACGAGCTGGACGGCTTCGATGTCGACGTCGCCAAGGCGATCGGCAAGCACCTCGGCGTCAAGGTCGAGTTCATCACGCCCGGCTGGGACATCATCACCGCCGGCCATTGGGCGGGGCGCTGGGACATGCATGCCGGCTCGATGACGCCGACCACCTTCGAGGCCTATGCCAAGAAGGATCTGACGCTCGACGCCGCCGGCGCGCCGCCATTCGAGTACAAGCTCAACCCGAAGGAGGTCCGCTCCTACGAGAATTCGACGACCGCCTTTGACGACCTCCGCCTCGGCGACGGCGTGCGCCTGGACGCGGTGGTCTCTTCACTGCCGTCGATCCTCGACGCCGAGAAGGCCGGTTACCCGATCAAGCAGCTGGGCGACCCAGTATTTTACGAGCCGCTGGCGATCGCCACCGAACGCGGCGATCCCGAACTCTCCGCCAAGATCGGCGACGCCGTGAAAGCGATGAAGGAGGATGGCACGCTGAGCAAGCTTTCCGAAAAGTGGTACGGGCAGGATTACTCGAAGACCAACTAGCCCCCTTAAAAGGCGCCTGCCCCCCGGGCAGGCCGCCGAACAGCCGGTGCTCAAAGATGCTTTATCCGGATACCGTCGAAGCCGAAGTCCTCGTCCACAAACCCTGGTTCGTGGCTACGATGTTCGGCGTCGTTCTGCTTCTCTTCATGGCTTTCAACATGTCGAGCACCAGCTTTGCCGAACTGATGCGCCCCGTGATCGGCGAACCGTCGGTGAGTGGCTTCTACGGCCGCTTTGCCATTGCTTTCGCCATAGCGGTGATCTTCACCTTGAATGTCGTGTTGATCGGCTTCGCGCCGCTCAAGTTCCAGATCGGCATCGTATGGCTCGAACTGCTGCTCCTGTTTGTTGGCTTCTTCGAGACGTTCCATCTCAGCTTGCCCTTTATCAGAGAGAAACTGCCGTTCCTGATCAGCCAGGGCGTTGTCACCACGCTCTACGTCTCGGCGATTTCCATCGTCATCGCTTCGGTCATCGCGGTGGCGGGAGCGGTCGCCAAGCTCTCCAACAATGGCTTCGCCTACGCCATCGCCAGCTTCTACACCTCCTTCTTTCGCGGCCTGCCCCTGCTGATGCAGGTCTATCTGATCTATCTCGGGCTGCCGCAGCTCGGCTTTGTCATTGATGCGGTTCCGGCCGGCATCCTGGCGCTATCGCTCTGCTACGGCGCCTACATGACCGAGATCTTCCGCTCCGGCATCCAGAGCATCGATCGCGGCCAGTGGGAGGCGTCGCGCTCCATGGGCTTCGGCTTCACGCTGACCATGCGTCGCATCATCCTGCCGCAGGCATTGCCGGTCATCATTCCGCCAACGGGCAACCAGTTCATCTCGATGCTGAAGGATTCCTCGCTGGTCTCGGTCATCGGCGTGTGGGAGCTGATGTTCCTGGCGCGCACCCTCGGACAGAAGACCTTCCAGCACATGGAGATGCTGATCTCGGCAGCGATGATCTACTGGATGCTGTCGATCTGCCTCGAACTGGTCCAATCGCGGATCGAACGGCATTACCACAGGAGCAAGGTGCGATGAGCGCCCCCGCCATCATTGAAGCCAAGTCCGTTTCCAAATGGTATGGCCAATTCCAGGCGCTGAAGGACATCAACCTGATCGTCCACAAGGGCGAGCGGATCGTGATCTGCGGGCCCTCGGGTTCCGGCAAATCAACCCTCATCCGCTGCTTCAATCGCCTGGAGGCGCATCAAGAGGGCGACATTGTCGTCAACGGCGTTGCCTTACATGGCAAGATGACCAACGTTGCCGCCGTGCGTTCCAACGTCGGCATGGTCTTCCAGCACTTCAACCTGTTTCCGCACATGACGGTGCTGATGAACTGCATGGCCGGCCCAATGTGGGTGAAGGGCGTATCGGAAAAGCAGGCGCGCAAGACCGCGCTGAAGTTCCTCGAGCGGGTCCGCATTCCCGAACAGGCGAACAAGTTCCCCATCCAGCTGTCCGGCGGACAGCAGCAGCGCGTGGCGATTGCCCGCAGCCTGTGCATGGAACCGGCTGTCATGCTGTTCGATGAGCCGACCTCCGCACTCGATCCGGAAATGGTCTCCGAGGTGCTAGAGACGATGACGGGATTGGCTCGGGACGGCATGACCATGGTGTGTGTAACACATGAGATGGGTTTTGCTCGTGCGGTTGCCGACCGGGTGATCTTCATGGACGCTGGGCAGATCGTCGAGGAGGGCACGCCCGACGGGTTTTTCGGCCACCCTTGCCATGATCGAACCAAGTTGTTCCTCAGCCAGATACTAAAGCATTAAACTTCCAGAAAAAAATGCGTGGATGCGCTGGACGAACGGCCCGTGCCTTTCCTCGACCAGCAACGCGCCGGCTGCCGCGGTTTCACCACGCCATTTTTCCTGTCCGTTTCTTCCTTTGCGCGCTTCAACGATTTCTCGGCACGTTTGACGCACAACCTTGAACTGCCAAGTTCGAAATCCAGAATTTCAGCCATCGTTCCCCTTCCTATGCGGTTGCGGTCCCTTCGGCTGATAATTACGGCTGTTCTGTTTGGTTCCGGCCAATCGCGACCCGGCTCCAGATTTTACAGGAGCCAGGCCGATCTGGTCCTGCCGATTTAAATCTCTCCGGCAATGGGCTTGAGCGCATCTTCTGTCGCAGGCTCCAGCGGGGCGCGGCAACGTTCCGGAGCAAAGCGGCGCGCCGAAGGACGATCTGAAATCCGCCCCGGGACATATCCGCGATGCGATCGACCGCGCTTTCAAGCTTTCGCGCGATAGATAGGCGCGCCGATGATCATGGAAACCTTCGACCATGTTCACTCCGAGGAGGTTTCAAGTTGTTTGGGGAATGACATGTGCCGGCCAAGTGGCCTATCTCACGCATCGCCAGCACCTATGCGATTGCCAAGACGGCTGTGCCGGCGTGACGGTCCACGAACTCGAATAGCGATCCTGGGGACCGCTGGATGTCGCAAATTGCGCCGTTCGCAACGTCGCGGCGGAGGTAGGTCCGGTTTGAGTCGAAAGCTTCGGTTGCGGTCGAATGAGCAACCGCCCTATGTGCATGCGTCATGACCATCGGATCGATCTTTGAATGAGCAAATTAGCCACAAGGCGCGCATTGCTGCTCCTCAATCCAAAGGCGCGGCGCGGCCAAGAGCTGATCGCCCCGATTGTGGAGCGGCTGGAGCGCGGCCGGCTTTCTGTCGCTGTCGAAAAGTTCGAGGCGTTGCCGGAGATCGCTCGTGACATCGTTCGCTTACGCCAAACGGCCGACCTTGTGGTCGTGTGCGGTGGCGATGGTTCGGTGTCGGCGGCGGCGATGGCTGTAGTGGAAAGCAGCCTGCCGATGGGCATTATTCCTATGGGAACGGCTAATGACCTCGCTCGCACACTCGACATCCCTATGGATCTTCTGCAGGCCGCTGACGTGATCGCGCAGGGCCGACTCCGGCAGATCGATATCGGCACGGTCAATGGCAATGCCTTCTTCAACGTTGCGAGTATCGGACTCAGCACTGAACTGGCGAAGGGTCTGGATCCCACTTTGAAGAAGCGTTTCGGCAGGCTCGGCTATGCGCTGGCGGCGATGAAAGTGTTGACGCGGGCCACGCGGTTCCACGCGAAGATTGTTGAGAAAGGCACGTCGACCGACGTCGAAACCTACCAAATTGCGGTGGGAAACGGTCGTCATTACGGCGGCGGCAACGTGGTGGAAGAGACGGCCGAGATCGATGACGGACATCTCGATCTTTATAGCTTGGAAATGACGAACCTTTGGAAGCTGGCGCTGATGCTCCGCTCCTTCCGGTCTGGAAGGCATGGCGCCTGGCGAGAGGTGCGCACGGCTAGGTGCGTCGAGTTCGACATCGAGACGGAGAAGCCGATGCCGGTCAACACCGATGGTGAGATCGTCACCTCGACACCAGGCCATTTCAAGGTCCATCCAAAGGCGATCTCGGTCTTTGCGCCTCCGCCCGTGGGCATTCGACGTCGCACAGAAGGAGCATTCGGTGCGGACCTTTGATTTGTCGGGCGACCATCCCGGTGTCAAGGCTGCGCGATAGCTCGTCCGGCCGCCGAGGCACGCATGATATCGTGTTCTCGACGCGCTTCAAAGGTGCCTTCCCATCGCCGCTCGAATATTAGCAACCTCTTGACGACCGCCGACCGCGCTCCAGAATCTCTCAAATGGCGCGGGAACAGACTGGCATCGATTTTGGCCACGAGGTGAGGGTGGGCGGCGTCACCCGTCTGGAACTGCTCGACGACGATGAAGATGGCAAGGCCACGGTCGGCGGTTTGGTCACGGCCGAAGCTGGCCCCCATCAGGGCATGGGAACGCGCCCCGCCGGTGCTCGGCGATGAAAAAAGCCAGGACTGACAATCTCCTCACGGCCATCAAAAGCCCCGGCCATGCGCTGTCGATGAAGGATCCAGCGCATGTCGAGATTTTCCCCGACTACATAATCAACAAGCGCCACATGGTAGCGGCAGCGGTGGTGGCAGTCCCGCTCCTGTTCGGTTTCACTGGCCTTGCTATTCGTTATGCCGCTGTTGCTTCAACGTTGGCAGAACCAGGCTTCGAGTCTTATGCTCGTGCGCTCTGCCGATGGGATTGCCACTGGTATCTGGATATTTCCGAACGCGGCTACGAGCGCTTTCCCATCCCAAACCAAAGCAACGTCGGACGATGGGGCTTCTTTCCATTCTATCCGATGCTGGTAGCGGTGATCCGGGCGATTTTCCCCTTCGCCACGATACTGGTCGCGACGATCACTTCGATTGCATGCAGCTACGCCGCGTGTCTGGTGGCATGGCCGCTGTTGGAGAAGAACATGCGGGCCTATGTACTGTACTGCGCTTTTCTGCTTAGCGGCCCGTTCTCCTTCCACTTCACAACTTTCCTTTCCGAACCTCTTTTCGTGCTCCTGACCTCGATTGTCTTCCTGGCACTCAAACGCTCCAGCTATGCCGTCGCTGGCATCTCGTCAGCGCTCCTTTCGGCAACGAGGCTCGTTGGGGTCCTTGTCGTCTTTGCGACCGTCATTCAAATGTTCCAGCAGCATCGAGAACGGGGCGGCTCACCACTCTCCTTTCCGCGTTGGGTGCTCGGTCGACCGGATCTGCTCGTCGCTATCTTTATCTCGCCTGCCGGCTTGTTTGCCTACATCCTGTTTTTGTATGTCACTGTCGGTGACGGCTTTGCGTTTCTGCACGTCCAACGCGCCTTTGGACGAGTGGCTGGGAACCCGCTCCTGTTTCTATGGGACGGGCTCTCAGCATTTCCCAAGACCGGGTGGCTGCCCACGGCGCCGCAATGGAGTGCGCTCGCAGCGATCATCGGGCTGGCGCTATCAGTCGTGCTGGTGGCTCGCAAGCAATATGGCGCTGGGGTCTTCTGCGCGATCTGCATTCTCGTGCCATTGATAACGAATCTGGCCTCCATGGTCAGATACGTCATTGGGCTGGCGCCTCTGATAATGTTGATGGCCGTCCTGTTGTCGGCGTCGAAACTGATCTGGCTCGCCGCTTTGGTTCTCTTCCTGGTCGCCTGCTATTTCATGACGGCGGCATGGATTGGAGGCTACCTTGCTTTGGTCTGACACCCTCAATCCCCGTGGACGCGCCATCTCGCTTGGCGCTTACGCGCTCGCCGCGGTTCTGGCCGTGTCCGAACTCGCCATCCTTGCGCTGGCTCTCCATCCGACTGTCCACGCCGACTATCGTGCCTATTACATCGACCGCACGACGACATGCCTCAACCGCGATGCCATTGGCAGCTACTCACTCGGCCAGACAGTGTCCTTCCGGTCCGATGGCGCCAAACGGGCAGCCGGCATGAAAGTTTGTGGCTGGTCGGGGCCGGTAGCCGACGGCACGCATTCACTGGGCGAGACCTCGCGGCTTCGCCTGCAGATACCGCCGCTTCGCGACGGTCTCAAGGCAACGCTACAAATGGCCGCTGTCATTCGTCCGCCACAGACGACGCAGAGGGTAATAATCTCGGTGCATGGCGTGTCCGTGCATAAGGTCACACTGTCGGGCAAGCAACCGATGACCGTCTCGTTCGTCATTCCGCATGCAGCTTTTTCGAACGCCAGCACGTTCGAAATGACCTTTGACTATCTCGACGGGATCCCGCCCAGCCAGGCCGCCAGCGACATTTACAAGCGCTCCATCAAATTGGTGTCGTTTCGACTGGACGCCATTTAGAGCATTATTGCCTCTGGCGGGAGCGATTGCCGTGCCGACCGGGAATGCGTCCGGCAAAAACCCACCGGTCAAGCACGAAGAAATTGATGCCGGGGACAAGCAAGCACGTAATCAGCACGGGAATGATGAGCGGCAAGCCCAGCTTTACCGTCAGCAACGCCGGCGCCCCATAGGCAATGGCCAAGCCTGTTGCCCCCAGCAGGAGAAAACGCGGAGCTTCAGTTCGATGCGATCGGCCCGACACGAACGTCAGGGATTTGTGAGCCAGATACGAAAACAGGGTGGCTGCGGCATATGCCCCAAGCGAGGCATGGATGGGCGTTAAACCGAGCCACTCCGATTTGGAAAAAGCAGCAACCAAAGCGGCATACAGAAGTGTGGCAGCGATGCCGACCAGGCCGAAGCGTGCCAGTAGCTTCAGGGAGTCGTCGCCGGCAGGCCGATGCTCATGCATGCGCACTACACGCATACTGTGCCCCCAGCGGCAGGGGGGCGAGCGCGCGTTCGACTTTTCGGGCCAAGGACCTGCCCGACGGCAGCAGCAGGAAGTGCTCGGATCGGATGTTGCTGAAGCCTGCTTCTTGAAGGAGGGACGCTGTTTTGGCTGCGCTGAGCAGCACCGCGTCATGGTCGAAGGGACACCGGAACACAGCCAGACGCGTCAGCGGGTTATAGGGATTGTGCTCGATGATGCAGGCGACACCGCCCGGGCGCACGACGCGCCGCATCTCGCGCATGAACCCGAGCCAGGAAGCTGGCGGTACATGATGGACGACGCAGCTGGCGAAGGCCAGATCAAAGACCCCATTGTCGTATGGCAGGTTCAGGCTGGTGCAGGCCCTGTATGTGACGCTCGGATTTTCCTGCCTCGCACGCAGGATCGATTCCTGCGAGATGTCACAGCCGTCCAGGCACTCGAAGGCGCCTTTGAGATAGGGATGGAGCACACCTACGCCGCAGCCGACATCAAGCACCCGTACTTCCGAGCCGGCATGACGAAGCCCCCGCTCGATCACAACGCGTCGCAGCAACTCGGCCTTCGCCATGAGAAAGAAGTCGTGCTTAAGCCCTGAAAAGCGGATCGATCCCTGGACCGTCTCACCATAATTGAATCTATAGCTGTCGAAGGGTTCGGACATTGGCCGGGACTCCAATCCGGGATTTTCGAGGCGAGCGGCGGCTCTTGCCCGGGACGGCAGACATCGGCCGGTCGAAGCCGGTGAGGCGATCGATCACGTAAAGCGGGCGCCGTTTTACTTCGGCGTGGATGCTGCCGACATACAATCCGACCACGCCGGTCATGAAGAGGTTGATGCCGCACAGGAGCGACACGATCATCACGGTGGATGTCCAGCCGGCAACAATGCCGGTTTCAAAGGCCCAGGCGTAGATGGCGTAGGCACCAAAGGCTACGGCCAGCGCAGAAATGGCCAAGCCACCCCAGAGCGCCAGGCGCAGCGGCTGCTCCGAGAAACTGACGATGGCGTGCACAGCAAGATGCACCATCTTCCAGAATGGGTATTTGGTCTGGCCATGGGCTCGTGCCGGGCGCTCGAAAGACACCGACGCCTGCTTGAACCCCATCCAGCCAAACATGCCCCTGACGAAGCGATCCTGTTCGGGCATCTGCCTGAAAGTTCTCAGCGCTTTCGGACCGACCAACCGGAAATCTCCAACGTCGCGCGGAATGTCAACGGTCGTCATCCTTTCCAGCAAGCGATAGAAGAGACTTGCCGTGAAGCGCTTGAACCAGGATTCGCCCTCGCGTTTAACGCGCCGGGCATAGACAATTTCGAAACCTTCCTTCCACTTCGCCACCAGATCGAGAACCACCTCGGGTGGGTCTTGGAGATCGGCATCCATGACGATGACGGCATCCCCCTGGGCGGCGTCCATACCGGCTGTGATTGCTATCTGGTGCCCAAAATTGCGGGAAAGCTCGATCAGCCGAAAACGAGGCTCGGCGGCGACCACACGCCGAAGGTAAGTGACGCTGCCATCGCGGCTTCCGTCATCGACGAAAATAGCCTCTGTCTCACCGTCCAGCTGGTGGATTAGCAACCTGATCCGCTCGATCAGACGAGGCAGCACTTGTTCCTCGTTGTATATCGGCAGAACCAGCGAGTAGCGCAGCGACACGTTCGCTCTCATCCCGGCACTTTGGATTACAGAGGCCTCCATGCCGATCAAATGAAACGCCAGCCTCAAAGTTCCATAAGGCATTACTAATTTAATTTGTTGTTGTAGGCGGGTGGCGAGCTGTTCGTTCTGAACGGCTTCGGTCTGATTTGGCATGGGATATCGTTTCGCGCGCCGGCGGAGCAATGCGCTGTTTCGCAATCATTGTCGGGCAAGTGGCCGCCTTACCAGCTCTTGTCAGCGCGTCGGCGCGCGATAATTTTTGAGGGGAAGGGACTTCGACCAAAGGAGCCGACGATGGAACACCAAACTTTAAGCCAACTGCAGACAATTGCAGAAGTAGAACCCCTGTCGACATACCCGATCATGACCCGGCAACAGCGCATTGAGCGCTGGGCAGAATTGCTGGAACAACATCCCGAGCGACGCCTGACAGCGCTTACCGGCACTGAGCATCTGAAGCGGGAAGCTCGCGACGCAGCGCGCGGTGAGGGCTCGCCAATTACAGTGGCCTTCGAGGACCCGCTACTGCGTGCGTTAGGCCTGAAGGATGACACCTATGGGGCAGCAAAGCGCTTCTTCGAACTGTCTGACGGGGAGTTGCACGACATCGTCTGCAGTTGCCATGTCGGAACCACGTTCAGAGGGCAGTGGGCTGCCGCCAGAGTCCGCCGGTCAATCGGAGGGAACAGGTTTCTTAAGTGGCTTAGAGAGAGAATGTGGCACTGAGGTCGCCAAGGACGGCGATTGAAGCTCGTTTCAAGCGAGGTGGATGAACGATTGGGGCGCCAGTGGAGCGCCGTGTTGACGACGGGGGTCGGCGCCGTCCCACGGCTGTGCAGACGGGTGGGGCGCTCCTCGGTCCCAGTTTACTCGCGGTGCGTTCCAGCATGGCTGCAATACTCCAGGGGCAGGATTCTGGAATCCTGTTTGCGGCTAGCATCACCACGTGAAGACATCGATCGTTCGCCATCTGCTGCGCTAACCTCAATCTCGGCGGCGCCTGGCCTGTATGGCAGCAAAGGTGACTGGGCGAAAATCCCAGGCGTCGACGCCGACGTCGTGCTGGCGCGTCATTGGCTTCAGCCGGCCATGAGAATGGCCGTGCAGGTTTATCGATTTCTTGCCGATCTTGTTCCAGGTGCGGAACGGGTAGTGGCAAAGAACCAAGAAACTGCCCTCGACAGTTAGCTCCTTGTAGTGTTGCACGCTAGCCCAAGCCGAAGCGCGGAGCGTTACCATGCCGTCGTTGTTGCCGATGATCAGGTGTTTGGTGCCGTGGAGGCAGGACAGCAGCGAAGACACTGTCTCGGCCGATCCCTTGGCGAAGTCGCCGAGGTGCCAAACCTCGTCATTTGGAGCAACAGTCTCGTTCCAAAGTTCAGTCAGTGCCTGGTCGTGCGCCACCAATGAACTGAAGGGGCGGGGGTCGAGCCGCAGAATGCGGGGATCGTTGAAATGCGTGTCGGAGGTGAAGAAGATCATGCGCCGCCGCTGGCTGAGATGAGCGCTCGACGATCGCTTTTAAGTTCGGTTGCCGGAGCGGCTTTTGGGTCCATCATCGATCCTGATTTGGGCTTCCCTGAGCATCTTGAGTGCCTCTTCCTTGGTGAGGCCGCACTTGCGCGCAAAGTAGAGAGCTTCGATCGCCTTTTCACGATCTGTGGCTTCTGTGTGCTGTTTAAGCTTTTCACATCGTTCTCTATCACCTTTTGATGCCACCGAACCATCACGGTGCCGGGTTGTTCCCATCCATCGGATCTGCTGACCTGCGGAGCGCCGCTGCCTGATGTCGCCGATAAACGAGATCCCGAGACCTGTAGCAGGCATCAGCTTGGTCGTTTCTATGTGGCCCGTCTGGGAGGCACTGTCGGAGCTCTAAAGTTGCCGAACGCTTTGCGGCGGTTGCTTTTGGCTACGAGCGGGCGCGGCAGGCATCTACTGCCGAAGGCGGCTCGAGCTCGCGGAGGAACCATGCATCGCGCTTTTTGAATCGCAGTCTGAAGACCCAACCGCGATCACCTGGTGCGCCCGACGGTAGGACAGCGAGAAGCCTTGCCTCTGCCTTTGCAAGGTTGCCATGGCGATCCGGAACCTCGAGGCATGTGGAGAGTTGTCCAGCAGCCCAGCGGAGATCCAAGGGCGCCATCAGATGCCAATCCCGGCGTCGCCGCGCAGCCGAAACGCTCTAGCAAGCCGGCAACTCCATCACCGGCACGGCACAAGGCCTCCGGAGCAGGATTATCTATCGACGGGCTCCCAATGGTATGAAGGACAATGGCCCATGAACGTCGCCAACCTGCAATTGGAAGGTTTGCTTATGGCGGTCGCGGCCGTCAATAACGCCTTGGTCCGCAGAGGCCTTCTCTCGGTCGATGATATCGACACGGCGTTGAAAAACGCGGAAGCCTCCTTCACGGTTGATGAGCGCCTCTTCGAGGATATGTCGCCGGCTAACCGCGACGCAGTGTGTTTCCCTTTGCGGCTTTTGCGGCTGGCTAACACCGAGCAGTTCGAAGCGAGTGTGCCACCGTTTTCCGAGCTGGCCAGGCAGGTGGGGATCACCAAGGAGCCTAATAACGACCAGATGTGAGGGAGGAAGGTCGACCTGCGCGGGTGGCCTCGAAAGACGTGATGAACGATGACCCTGTAGATTCGCTCGCCAACGCAATTCGGCATCGCAGCGCAATTCTGTTTGTTGGGGCAGGGGTTTCGATCAGCGTTGGATTACCCTCCTGGGAGAAGCTGATAGAGCGAATGGCAAAGGAGCTCGGCGTCGACGACGAATTTTCCACGCGACGCGATCGTTTTCAAACCCTGGCCGAGTACTATCGCATCAAGCATGGCAGCATCGGGCCACTTCGCAGTTGGATGGACAGAAACTGGTCCGTCCCCAAGGACCGGATCGAGAAATCCGAGTTGCATCGTCTCATCGTGAGGCTCGACTTCCCTGTCATCTACACAACTAACTATGATCGGAATCTGGAACTGGCTTATGAGATATACGGTCGGGACTACGTGAAAGTGGCCAATGCACGCGATGTGGCGCAGGCCCGCCAAGGCATTACCCACATCGTCAAGTTCCATGGTGATTTCGACGAGGATTCGTCCCTCGTCCTCACCGAAACGGACTACCTCGATCGTCTCTCCTTCAATTCTCCGCTGGACGTGCGTTTTCGCTCGGATGCGCTCGGCAGCACGATCCTCTTCATTGGCTATAGCCTTTCCGACCCAAACATTCGGTTGCTGCTGCACCGTCTCTGGCAGACGTGGCATCGGTCCGGCTATGAGAAAGATCGCCCGCCCTCGTTCATCTTCATGACCAGCCGAAACCCTGTGGAGGAGGCCGTGCTTGGACGTTGGGGCATTTCGGTCGTGGTCGGCGAAATCGACGAGCCGCAAGCTGCTTTGGTGGACTTCCTCAGCCGGCTGGCGGAGATGGTTGGGGATGGGGAACTGTCGCCAAAAAGTGGGCGATAGCAACATCCGTATGATGGGCAGTTCGGCGGGCTCTCAAGGAGCGGCACATGGCAGAGAATTCCGTCCGGAATTTCAAGTTCAATTGGCCTCAAGGATACTATCGCGGCACGGAGAGCTAATCGGAAAACTTACTCACGCACTGCCTACTTTGAAGTGCCTTTCAGCGGTAACGGCTTACCTCGATGCGCCTTGCGCCGAGCTTCGGCGCAAGGCGCGAGCTTGTTTAGCGATACGCTACCGGCTGATCAACGCTTGGCGTTTTCACTCTCCGAGTCGGCCCGCGCCAGGAACTGCTCGGTTGTCGTTGGAATATGGCTTTTCAACCAGTCCGCCATTGCGACTTCCTCACGCAGGTTCTCTTCGCAGACCTGGGCGACCTCTGCTTCACGCAGCGATTTGGCAGCGGCGATAAGGATTGTGTAGGAGGCGATTTCCATGTGCTCGAACGTGTAGCTTGCAAGCGATCCTTTCATCACTTCGTCACCGGCGAAGACACCGCTGAGCGACTGCGCCATTGCCGTCAGCTTGCCGCCGGCATCCTTCAGTGTGGAAGATCCTTGTCCGATGCGGTCGAGACAGGTTTCCAGCCGAGCAGCCTGCTGCCTGGTCTCCTGGACGTGCTGGCGAATCCGTTCGCTGAGCTCAGGATAGTTCTCAATTCGGTTCAACTGCCCATTCAACATGGTCTCGGCCTGCTCTTCCATGGCGTGAGCATCCCTGAGCCATTGGACAAGCCATTCGCGCGATTCTGACATTTCATATCTCCGTCATGGGTCGGCCAGAACTTTCAAAGGGAGATATTGTTCCTCATCGGTTGAACCGCGGAGTCAGCCTGTATCGCGAGCCTTGCTGGTCGGCGCTGCAATCAGGCTCTTGGCACCAGGAGAGAATATCGCGGTGCGGGCACTGCCGCTGTGTCTCAGCTGGCAAACGCATTTCTGCAGAAATGACCGGACCTGCTGCCTGTCGCGGGTTCGGCGACGGATGGATCTCTGTTTCGCGTCGGCTCGTATTCTGATGCCCGCGCTGCCATGTAGGGCTATGCTGTATCTCTCCCGAGCGGCTTGGCATTTTACGGTTCACTTGCGAAATCTACCCGTAGCTGATGCGCTCCAGGGTCGAGGCATGTTCACCTGCGGAGATCTTATCGCACGAAGGGATCGCAATGGAACGTCAGGGCATTTCGGAGGTTGGTAAGGAAGTTTCGCAGCTAAGGAAACGAGCCATGACTTCTTCAGACAATTCTTCAGCTGGCATATCACCACGCCCCGAAAAATCGGACAGCCGGACCTCGTCTAAGCCGGCGACACCGTCACCGGCCGCAGAGAAAGTCTCCGGAGCAGGCCCTGCGATGGCCGAGCATTCGAAAGACGCCAAGGCGCCCAGAGGCGGTCGTCAGCCTGGGGCATATGTCAAGGATTAGACGGCCGAGCTGTTGAGTTTCGGCTGCCCGCTACAGTCGAAGGAGGTTCCTATGCAGATGATGGGAATTTTCGTCAGCCGAGACCAGGCTTCGATCGTGGAATTTCGAGCGATCGTCTGACGAGTTGTCGCCGCGCAGACGAATTATCGGGATCATCAGCCAAGCCCACCATGAGCATACCCCATGGGAAAGTGAAGGCGTGGCGGAACCGCCGCGCTTAATCCGGCGGAGGAGTTATCCGGTGAACGCGACCAAAGAGTTTTTTGAAACCTGGCTGCAGGAGAATGTCGGCACTCTTGCTGGCAAAGAGGATGTGAGCTTCGCCGTGCTGGCCCAGCAATTCGAGCAGGACGCCGAAGCGGCCGGTTATGGTCGCGAGGTGCGTGAGGACGAGCTCGGAAACATTGAACATGCGATCGAGCAAGCGCTAAAGAACGCCCGAAGTGACGTGCAGGGTGGCGCCGATGGCCAACCCAGCGATGCGACAGCCCTCATGGATGCGCTGGAGGTCGAAGATGCCAAAAGTGGGCCGTAGGCTTTACCAGATTAGCTCTATTCGTTTGTCGAAGTTGCCGGGGTAGTCCTATGGAGCAGTTTCGCAAGGACATGGCCGCCTTGGCAGAGCCAGCTTTCTGGGTGACGATAGGCTTGCTTCTGGTTCCGTATGCGCTTGGAACCGTGCTCCTCGTTTTGACCTGCGGCTGCCTGTAGGTTGACTGCAGAGACCCCCGGTAGTGGTTCAACGACCCTAGGGCCGAATTCTATGCAATACCGAGCTTATAACGTTTCCGTGGGGTCCCTTGCTCCAGCAAAGTGTGAACGATCGCGTCGCGAGAAAAGTTCATCGTCGACACCAGGCTCTTTGCGAGAGGGGAGAAGGCCGCCGTTCATGTTCAGGCGCCGACGCTATCTGTGCTCTCATAGTTCCAGCTACGGCCCCCTATCACAGTGCTCCGATCACACTTAGCATCCGCGCGTTCCTTACATCGAAAATAGCCCTGCAGCTTGCGAGTTGCCTTGGAACACTTGTGTCATATCGAAGTTCGGCCCCCTAGGAGAACCAAGATGGCCATGACACAAGCTGCCAACGACAACCAGCCGGGCGAGAAACCGGAACATGCAACCGAAACGTCACTCAAAGCGGCAATAGACCAGTTTAGGGCGGGACGCAGGTGCAAAATGGCACTACGGGCGACAAGAATCGGGGCGAGGCACTGAGATGCCGCGGATCAATCATGACGGTCGCAACGAGAATACCACATCCGCTGCAGCACTCATTATCGACAAGGAACGTGCTGAGCGCGCCGCCAAGACGGCGCGGTTGAAGGAGGCTCGCCTCGCACAAGCCATCACGCCCGGTCCCAGCCAACGCAAGCCGCGTGTCACCAAAAAGGTTCGCAGGATTTTTGTTGCTGGCTAGGAGGTGTCCGTGACTCGCAATCACGACAAGGAAAGATACGACCGCGCCAAACGTATCAGCCAAGAGATGCTGGACGCTGAACGAGCCGAACGCGCCGAGAAGACGGCGCGGCTGAGACAAGCAAGGCTTGCACAGCATCCGGTGAAATCACCGCCGGCGCAGCCGCGAATGCATCGCAAACCCATCCCGGCTCTCAAAAAGAGAAGCCGTAAGGTGATTGAATTCTTTTAGGCTCTCTCGCTCGCCTGCAGCACCATGCAGGAACACCGTCCGGACTTAACAGGCCTGGCGGCAGGGGCTTTCACGACTTGCTCCAGCTCGATCCGTACACATGCTGCCCTTTGTTGGTTCATCCCCCTGCAGTTGGTGAATCCGGCGCCATGTTCGAACTTGCATAAGTTAATGACCTCTTCCCAGAAACGAGTCATGCATGGGCTCGCCGCCCAGCATCTGCGGCCTTGATTTAAGTCGAGTCAAAGGGGCGTACATGACCTACGACACCGCCAGTGATCAACCTATCTATCCTGAAGGGCTGAGATTGCTGGAATCGG